>NZ_CP026001.1:300000-392500 GCF_003086775.1 Stenotrophomonas sp. ZAC14D1_NAIMI4_1 | reverse complement strand
CGGTTGGCCTCGGAGTTGCTCGGGGTCAGCCCGGCAGCGGTCAGCAGAGCCGCAATACGCAGGCCTTCAGACGGGATGGCGACGTCCTGCAGCGGCAGCTGGGTGATGTCGCCCTGCCCGGTCACCGCCGCTTCCCAGCCGGCAATGGCCTGGTCAGCCGCAGCCGCGTCGTGGAAACGGGTGGCCAGTTCACGCGCCAGGCGCAGCTTGACCACGCGCGGGTTGAGATTGCCGGCGGCGACCTCTTCACGCAGCGAAACTGCTTCGGCCTGGCTGATATCAAAGGACAGCAGCTCGATCCAGCGCCACATCAGGGTGTCGTCGACCTTCATGGTCTTGGTGACGATCTCGATGGCCGGTTCGCTGATACCAATGTAGTTGCCCAGCGACTTGGACATCTTGTTGACGCCGTCCAGGCCTTCCAGCAGCGGCATGGTCAGCACCACCTGCGGCTTCTGGCCGTGGTGTTCCTGCAGGCCGCGGCCCATCAGCAGGTTGAACTTCTGGTCGGTACCGCCGAGCTCGACGTCCGCTTCCAGGGCCACCGAGTCGTAGCCCTGCACCAGCGGGTACAGGAACTCGTGGATGGCGATGGACTGCTGGGCGGCGTAGCGCTTGGCGAAATCGTCGCGCTCGAGCATGCGGGCCACGGTGTGCTGGCTGGCCAGGCGGATCATGTCGGCCGCGCCCATCGTGCTGAACCACTCCGAGTTGAAGCGCACCTGGGTCTTCTCGCGGTCCAGCACCTTGAACACCTGCTCTTCATAGGTACGGGCGTTGGCCAGCACGTCCTCGCGGCTGAGCGGCTTGCGGGTCAGGCTCTTGCCGGACGGGTCGCCGATCATGCCGGTGAAGTCGCCGATCAGGAAAATGACCTGGTGGCCAAGGTCCTGGAACTGGCGCAGCTTGTTCAGCAGCACGGTGTGGCCCAGGTGCAGGTCGGGCGCGGTGGGGTCGAAGCCAGCCTTGATCCGCAGCGGACGGCCTTCCTGCAGGCGCGCACGCAGATCCTCGATCTTGAGGATCTCGTCGGCACCACGGCCGATCAGGGCAAGGGCTTCTTCAATCGAGGACACGGTGACTACTCCCGGCTATGCCGTTTCTTGTGTGGGGTGTTAACGCCAAGTTAACCCATCCGGCTTCACAAAAGCCAATAGGCACAAGGGTTTGACGCGGTTTTCTCAGGTGTCTATGGTAACCGGCGATCAGGCCCGCGCTCCCGGGCCGCAGGAAAAAACCACTGATGCAAAATTCCGAACAAGGGCGCGCACGCAAGCAGCGCTTCCAGGAACGTCTCCACGTCCTGCACGACAACGCCCTGCACCGGAAGCTCAGGCAGCACCTACCCGCCGCATTCAATGAACGCTGGACGCGTCGCCATTGGGTGCACGCGAGCCTGTTCGCCACCATCGGCGCCCTGGTGGCGACGATCGTGCCGGGTTTCTCGCACACCATCGATTCGCCCTACCAGGAAAGCCACACCAGCCTGGCCCTGCCCTTGCCGCCGCTGTCGCTGGCACGCCAGCAGCAGACCCCCGGCGACAGCTGGCAGGTGCTGCGGGTGCAGCGCGGGCAGACCCTGAGCGATCTGTTCGACCAGGCCGGCATCCCCGCCACCACCCTGCACCGGGTGCTGGACCATCCGGGCGCGCGTGACTCGCTGACCAAGCTGCGCCCCGGGGCCGAGATCGCCTTCGACATGCCGCTCTCGGGCGACCTGCGCAGCATCCGCTTCGACCGCGATGGCGACAACCGGGTGGAACTGAGCCTGGCCGGCGATGACATCAAGGAAAAGGTGACCAAGCGCGAGACCTCCACGCGCACGGTGGTCACCAGCGGCGAGATCACCAGCTCGCTGTATGCCGCGGCCCGCCGGGCCGGGCTGTCGCCGTCGGCGATCGCGACGATGACCGACGACATCTTCAAGTACGACATCGACTTCTCCAAGGACCTGCAGCCGGGCGACCGCTTCAGCGTGGTGATGGACGAGACCTGGCGCGAAGGCGAGAAGGTCGACACGAGCAAGATCCTGGCGGCGACCTTCACCACCGGTGGCAAGACCTACTCGGGCTTCCGCTTCGAGCGCGGCGGCAAGTCGGAGTACTACGACCTCAACGGCCGTTCGCTGAAGAAGAGCTTCATCCGCATGCCGATCCCGTTCGCGCGGCTGAGCTCGACGTTCGGCGCGCGCAAGCACCCGGTGCTGGGCAAGATGCGCATGCACAAGGGCGTGGACTACGCCGCGCGCACCGGTACGCCGATCATGGCCGCCGGCGACGCCCGCGTGCAGTTCGCCGGCGTGCAGCGCGGCTACGGCAACGTGGTCATCCTCGACCATGGCCGCGGCCACACCACCCTGTACGGGCACATGTCGCGCTTTGCCAATATCAAGACCGGCCAGCGCGTGGCCCAGGGCACGGTGATCGGCTATGTCGGTTCGACCGGCCTGGCCACCGGCCCGCACCTGCACTACGAATTCCGCGTGAACGGCGAGCACCGCAATCCGCTGACGGTGACCATGCCGCCGCCGGAACCGCTGAAGGGCGCCGAGCTGGTGGCCTTCCGTGCGCAGACCGCGCCGGCCATGGCCCGTATCCAGGGCATGGAGAAGCTGATCTACGCCGAGGCCAGCCCGGCCCCGAGCAGCCGCGAGGCCGCGCCGACCGAGGTGGCCAGCGCCAAGGCCAAGCCGGGCAACAGCCACAAGCGCGGCTGACCCGCGCTGCGTTGACGAGGAAGGACGCGGCAGCCCAAGCTTGCCGCGTCCTTTTTTTATGCCCGCCATGAACACGACCGTCGACGTTGATGCCCCCCTCTACCTTGGCCTGATGTCAGGCACCAGCGCCGATGGCATCGATGCCGCGCTGGTGCAGTTCCCCGCCAGCGGCGGCTGCCGCTTCGTGCGTGGCCTGACCGCCCGCTGGGAGCCGGTGCTGCGCGCACGGCTGGTGGCGCTGGGCGAAGGCGGTCCGCTGGAGTCGGTGGAGGAGCTGGGCGAACTGGATGCGCGCATCGCGATCAACTTCGCCGCCGCCGCCAACCAGCTGCTGGACGAGGCCGGCGTGGACCGCCGCCAGGTGCGGGCGATCGGCTCGCACGGGCAGACCGTGCGCCACCGGCCGCTGGCCGACCCGGCCTTCACCGTGCAGCTGGGCGATGGCAACCGCATTGCCGAACTGACCGGGATCACCACGGTGGCCGATTTCCGCCGCCGCGACGTGGCCGCTGGCGGCCATGGGGCGCCGTTGATGCCGGCCTTCCACCTGGCGATGCTGGGCACGGCCGGCGAGGACCGCGCGGTGCTCAATCTGGGTGGCATCGGCAACCTGACCCTGATCCCCCGGCAGGGCGTGCCGCGCGGCTTCGACACCGGCCCGGCCAATGCACTGATGGATGCCTGGTGCCAGCGCCATACCGGCCGCACCTTCGACGCCGACGGGGCCTATGCGGCCAGTGGTGCGGTGGATGCACCGCTGCTGGCCAGCTGGCGTGCGGACCCGTGGTTCGACCTGCCGCCGCCCAAGAGCACCGGCCGCGAGCAGTTCCACCTGGCCTGGGCCGAGGCGCGCATGGGCGAAGGCGAGTACGCCGCCGCGGATGTGCAGGCCACCCTGCTGGAACTGACCGCGGTGACCGTGGCCGATGCATTGCTGGCCCAGCAGCCGGAGACCCGCCGGGTGCTGGTCTGCGGTGGCGGCGTGCACAACCGGCAGCTGATGCACCGGCTGGCGGCACTGCTGCCCGGCGTGGCGGTGGAATCCAGCGCCGTGCATGGGCTGGACCCGGAGTATGTGGAGGCGATGGGCTTTGCCTGGCTGGCACAACGGACGATGGATGGGCTGGCCGGCAACCTGCCGAGCGTGACCGGGGCGAAAGGGCCGCGGATTCTCGGGGCGATCCATCTGGCGTGAGGTGATGCCATCGGCCGGGCGTGGCCCGGCGCTACCCCGTCGGCGCCATCCACGCATGGCGTGGATCTACCGGAAGCCCTGCCCCGCCGGCATGGCCTGCAGGGCGGCGATCGCCGCTGACAGGGCGTCCACTTCGGGATCGCCGAAGCCGGAGCGGACCTCCAGCTCGCTGCTCAGCAGGCCCTGTTCGAGCAGCACCGAACAGGCCTGCTCGTGGCTCCAGCCGCGCGCCACGGCCACCCTTCGGATACGTTCATACAGCAGCGGGTCCACGTCCCGCAGCACTACATCGGCCATGCTCACTCCCCGTTCGCAAGGCACCGCCCCCTCGGCGCGTCCCGGGCGATCATCCCGCAGGTTGCGCAGTCAGGCAATCAGGGGGCGCTGCGGTCGTGGATGCGCGGCCACAGCCAGGCCAGCAGCAGCAGAGTCGGTACGACGGTGACCGCGCTGAGCATGAAGAAGGTGCTGTAGGAGCTGGCTTCGACGATATAGCCCGACACGCCGCCGACGAACTTGCCCGGCAGGTTGGCCAGCGACACCAGCAGGGCGTACTGGGTGGCGGTGAAGTTGCGGTCGGTGAGCGAGGACATGAAGGCCACCAGCACGGTGCCGGCGAAGCCCTGGAACAGGTTGTCGGCGCTGAGCGCGGCGTAGAACGCCCACAGCTGGCCCGGGTTGTGCGCCATCAGCAGGAAGGCGAGGTTGGACAGGGCCACGCCCAGCGCCGCCACCAGCAGCATGCGGCGGAAGCCTAAGGCGGCCACGGCGATACCGCCAAGGAAGGCACCACCGATACCCATCCACACGCCGAACAGCTTGGAGACGGTGGCGATGTCGGCCTTGTCGAAGCCCGAATCGAGGTAGAACGGGCCGGCCATCACGCCGATGACCTGGTCGGGGAACTTGAACAGCCCGACGAAAGCCAGCAGGCCCAGCGCCAGGCCGATGCCGTTGCGGGTGAAGAAGCTGGTGATCGGCTTGACGAAGGCTTCGGCGACGTCGATCCGGCGCTGCACGGCCTGCGCCGGGCGATCCGGTTCGCGGCACACCAGGGTGGTGATGATCGGCAGCAGCATCAGCCCGGCCATGGCCAGGTAGGCGACGATCCAGCCTTCGAACTGGGCCAGGTAGAGCGCGCCGGCACCGGCCAGGATCAGGCCGATGCGGTAGCCCAGCGTATAGGTGGCAGCCAGCGCAGCCTGTGCGGTTTCCGGGGCGATCTCGATGCGATAGGCATCGACCACCGAATCCTGGGTGGCGCCGGCGAAGGACGCCACCAGCACCCAGGCCACCAGCGGCCACACGCCCTGTTCGGGGCGGACGAAGGCCAGCGCGACCAGGCCGATCAGCACCGCCACCTGCGACAGCAGCAGCCAGGAGCGGCGGCGGCCGAGGAATGCCAGCAGCGGGAACGCGTAGCGGTCCAGCAGTGGGGCCCAGACGAACTTGAGCAGGTAGAAGAAGCTGGCCAGGCTGATCAGGCCGATGCTGCCCAGGTCCAGGCCGACATCACGCAGGCGGGTTGAAAGCGTCTGCGAGGCGATCAGCAGGAACGGCAGGCCGCTGCCGAAGCCCAGCAGGGCCATGGTCAGGGCCGAGGGCGTGCCGAAGGCGCGCTTGATCCCGGCCCAGCCTTTGTAGCTGGGCTTTGCAGCGGCTTCGCTCACAGGTCGTAGTCCACGGTGAACGGGGCGTGGTCGGAGAAGCGCTCGTCGCGGTAGATGGAGCAGCTGCGCAGGCGGTCACGCAGGCCGGGGGTGATGAACTGGTAATCGATGCGCCAACCGACGTTGTTGGCGCGGGCCGCGCCGCGGTTGCTCCACCAGGTGTAATCCTCGCCGGCGGGGTGCAGCAGGCGGTAGGCGTCGGCCCAGCCGCGGCCGGTGGCCACGTCGGTGGCCTGGCCGTGGTCGGCACACAGGCCGTTGAGCCAGTCGCGCTCTTCGGGCAGGCAGCCGGAATTCTTCTGGTTGGACTTCCAGTTCTTGATGTCCAGCGCCGAGCGGACGATGTTCCAGTCGCCGCACAGGACGTAGTCGCGGCCGCTGCGCGCCCACTCCTCCAGGATCGGCCGCAGCCATTCCATCACTTCGAACTTGAAGCCCTGGCGCAGGTCGCCCGAGCTGCCGGACGGGATATAGAAGGAGACCACGCTGAGATTGCCGAAGCGGGCCTCGATGTAGCGGCCTTCGTCGTCGAACGGCGCCCAGCCCAGCGAGGTGATGACCTGATCCGGCTCGCGCTTGCTGTAGATCGCCACGCCGCTGTAGCCCTTCTTGGTGATGGCGTCGCGGTAGAAGCAGTGGTGGCCGTCGGGGCGGAACATCGGATCGGTGAGCTGGTCCTCCTGCGCCTTGGTCTCCTGGATGCACAGAACGTCGGCGTCCTGGGCCCGGAACCAGTCGAGGAAGCCCTTGGTGGCGGCCGAGCGGATGCCATTGGCGTTGAAGCTGATGATGCGCATGCGGATGAACCTACGGCGGGAAACCGGGCAAGCATACCGGTTGCCCGGCGGCCCGCGCAGCCCGCCGGCCGGGCCCGGCAGGGCCTTCACAGGGCCTCAGGCGAGCGCGGAACGCCCAGCTGGATTAGGATTTGTGCTCCAAATGAAGACGAATCGAGTTTGATGAGCGACCACCGCCACCGTTTTTTGCAGCTGGCCCTGACCGCCGACGCCCTGCGCTTCGGCCAGTTCACCCTCAAGTCCGGCCGGCTGAGCCCCTATTTCTTCAATGCCGGTCGTTTCGACTCCGGCTCGCTGCTGTCCCAGCTGGGCGCCTGCTATTCGGATGCCATCGACGCCAGCGGAATCAAGTACGACGTGGTGTTCGGCCCGGCCTACAAGGGCATCCCGCTGGCCACCGCGATGGCCTGCGAGCTGGCCCAGCGTGGCCGCGACCTGCCGCTGTCGTTCAACCGCAAGGAAGTGAAGGACCACGGTGAAGGCGGCCAGCTGATCGGCGCCGACCTGACCGGCAAGCGCGTGCTGATCGTCGACGACGTGATCACCGCTGGCACCGCCATCCGCGAAGCCCTGGCCATCATCCGCGCTGCGGGCGGCATCCCGGCCGGCATCGTGGTGGCGCTGGACCGCCAGGAAATCGCCTCGGAAGCCGACCCGCGCTCGGCCGCACAGGCCGTGGCCGAAGAAGCCGGCATCCCGGTGATCGCCGTGGCGACCCTGGCCGACCTGCTTGATTTCGCCTCCGGAAACCCGGAACTTGTGGGCTACCGGCAGCCGCTGGAAGCCTATCGGGCCCAGTACGGCGTCCGTTCCGCACGCTGACCCAGGGGAAGGTCGCATGTTCCGAGTTCCTGCCATCGTTGCCACCGGCCTGCTGCTGGCGCTGCCGGCCAGCCTGCTGGCCCAGTCCGGCGCGCCGGGAAAGAAGCTGTACTGCTGGAACGAGGGCAAGGAGCGGATCTGCAGCGATTCGCTGCCGGCCGACGCGGTCAACAACGCCCGTGAGGAGTTCAATGCCAACAGCGGCGTGCGCAACGCGCAGGTACAGCGCGCGTTGACCGACGCCGAACGTGCCGCTGCCGCCACCGTGGCGGCGCAGGCGCAGCTGGACCAGATGGCAGCGCAGACCAAGCAGCGTACCGAGCAGGCCATGTTGTCGACCTACGGCAGCGAGGATGCACTGCGCAAGGTGTTCAACGAGCGCCAGGAGGTGCTCGACAACAACCTGAGCACCGCCCGCTACAACGTCACCAGCCTGCGGGATTCGCTGGTGACCCTGCTGGGGGCGGCGGGCGATCGCGAGCTGGCCGGCGGCAAGGTGGGCGACACGCAGGCCGAGGCGATCCGCCAGCGCCATGCCCAGCTGCAGGCACAGCAGCGCCTGCAGGCCAGCTTCGAACAGCAGCAGGTGACGCTGAAGGCCGAGATCGACGCCAGCCTGCAGCGCTACCGCGAACTGAAGGGCATGGCCCCGGGCGGTTGAGGCCCGGGCGACATCGGAATTTATGCACTCTTTACGCGCCGGCCCCGTCCGGCGCGTAGTGCGTTTATGGGGGGCAGGACGACGATGGCGGCCTGAGGTGGAGGGGTTCCACCAGGACGCATTTCCCATGTCCCCCTGGCTGTCGTTGTTCTGTGGCGTGCTGGTGCTGGTTGCCGCCGCCTATCTCCTTTATGTCGTGCTGCGGCCCGAGTCGTTCTGAGCGGAGCCTGCCATGACTGAGATGCTTGTGATTCTTGCTGCCAGCCTGCTGCTGGCCTGGCCGCTGGGCCTGTACCTGGCGCGCGTGATGCGTGGCGCGCCGATGAAGGTGGACGTGCTGTTCCACTGGATCGAAAAACCGCTGTACCGGCTGTTCGGCGTGGATGCCACGCGCTCGATGTCCTGGCGCGGCTACGTGCTGGCCTTCGTGCTGAGCAACGTGGTGGTGGCCGTGCTGACCCAGGCGGTGTTCATGACCCAGGCCTGGCTGCCATTGAACCCGGACCAGATCCCGAACATGCGCTGGGACACCGCGCTGCACACGATGATCTCGTTCCTGACCAACACCAACCAGCAGCACTACTCGGGCCAGGCCCAGCTGTCCTACCTCTCGCAGATGACCGGCATCACCGGCCTGCAGGTGGTGACGCCGATGATGGGCCTGGCGCTGGCGGTGGCCACGCTGCGGGCGCTGTTCGCGCGGGCGCCGCAGACCGTGGCGGCGCCTGCGGCCGGCGGTGACCGGCAGGTGCCGGTGGGCAACTACTACGTGGACGTGGTGCGCCTGTGCGTGCGCTTCCTGTTGCCGCTGTGCCTGGTCTGGACCCTGTTGCTGACCAGCCAGGGCGTGCCCTCGACGATGGCCGGCGGCCCGCAGGCCACGCCGATCGACGCCAGCGCCGGCATGGCGCAGCAGAAACTGCCGCTGGGCCCGGTGGCGGCGATGGTCGCGGCCAAGCAGCTGGGCGCCAACGGCGGCGGCTGGTACGGCCCGAACAGCAGCTTCCCGCTGGAGAACCCGACCCCGGTGTCGAACCTGCTGGAGGTGGTGGGCATCCTGCTGATCCCGATGGCGGTGATCTTCATGATCGGTGCGTTCACCGGCCGACGCCGCTTCGGCGCCCTGGTGTTCAGCTGCATGCTCGGCATGTCGCTGCTGTCCACCGGCGCGATGATGTGGAGCGAGGGCCACAGCGCCAGCGCGGCTACGCCGCTGCTGATGGAAGGCAAGGAGGTGCGCTTCGGCGCCGACGGCACCGCGCTGTGGGCGGCCGTGACCACCCAGGTCTCCAACGGCTCGGTGAACGGCATGCACGATTCGCTGGCACCGCTGAGCGGTGGCATCGCGATGGTCAACATGCTGGTCAGCGCGATCTGGGGCGGTATCGGCTGCGGCCTGCAGCAGTTCATCGTGTACCTGCTGCTGGGCGTGTTCCTGGCCGGGTTGATGACCGGGCGCACGCCTGAGCTGTTCGGCCGCAAGCTGGAAACACCGCAGGTGCGCCTGCTGGCCCTGCTGGTGCTGCTGCAGCCGATCACCCTGCTGGTGTTCACCGCGATCACCCTGGCCGTGCCCGGCCTTTCCGGCACGTCCAACCCCGGCTTCCACGGCATCAGCCAGGTCTTCTACGAGTACGTCTCGGCCTATGCCAACAACGGCTCGGGCTTCGAGGGCCTGGGCGACGCCACGCCGTGGTGGAACCTGAGCTGTTCGCTGGTGCTGCTGCTGGGCCGCTTCCCGCTGCTGATCATCCCGCTGGTGGTGGCTGCACAGCTGGCGGCCAAGCGCCAGGCACCGGAGTCTGCCGGCAGCCTGCAGATCGAAACCCCGACCTTCGCCCTGACCCTGGTCTCGGTGATCGTCATCCTGACCGTGCTGCAGTTCATGCCGGCGCTGGTACTCGGCCCGATCGCCGACCACCTGAGCCTGGGACTGCACTAAGGACACCCTGATGAGTACCCACGCAAGTTCTTCCCGCAGTTCCCTTGCACCGCGCCCTGCCCTGCTCGATGGCGCCGGCCTGCGCCGTGCGCTGGTCGAAGCGGTGCGCAAGCTCGCTCCGATGCACCTGGTGCGCAGCCCGGTGATGGCAGTGGTGATGGCCGGCACGATCGTCGCCGCCATCGTCACCCTGACCGGCAACGCGCCGCTGGGCTTCGGCCTGGCAGTGACCGCGATCCTGCTGGTGACCGTGCTGTTCGGCAATTTCGCCGAAGCCGTGGCCGAGGCACGTGGCCGCGGCCAGGCCGCATCTTTGCGCCGGGCCCGCCAGGATCTGGTGGCGCGCCGCCTGGCCGCCCCGCAGCCGGGAGCCGCCGAAGCGCAGGTGCCGGCCGCCGAGCTGCGCCCGGGCGACCATGTGATCGTCAGTGCCGGTGAGCTGGTGCCGGCCGATGGCGAGATCGTGCAGGGCCTGGCCACCATCAACGAAGCGGCGGTGACCGGTGAATCGGCGCCGGTGCTGCGCGAGGCCGGCACCGACCGCTCCGGCGTGATCGGCGGCACCAAGGTGCTGTCCGACCAGATCATCGTGCGGGTGACCGCCGAGCCGGGCCACAGCTTCCTGGACCGGATGATCGCGCTGGTGGAAGGCGCCAACCGGCAGAAGACCCCCAACGAGGTCGCGCTGACCCTGCTGCTGGCAGCGATGACGCTGACCTTCCTGGTGGTGGTGGCGACCCTGCCGGCCATCGGTGCGGCCGTGGGCGTGCAGGTCGATCCGCTGCTGCTGATCGCGCTGCTGGTGTGCCTGATCCCGACCACCATCGGTGGCCTGCTGCCGGCGATTGGTATTGCCGGCATGAACCGTGCGCTGGCCGCCAACGTGCTGGCCAAGTCGGGCAAGGCGGTGGAAGTGGCCGGCGACGTGGACGTGCTGCTGCTGGACAAGACCGGCACCATCACCTACGGCGACCGACAGGCCAGCCACTTCCACCCGCTGGCCGGCATCGACGCCAGCCAGCTGCGTGAAGCGGCACTGCTCTCTTCGCTGGCCGACCCGACGCCGGAAGGCAAGTCGATCGTGCGCCTGGCGCGCGAGCAGGGCTGCGCCACCGCCGAACCGGAGCAGGCCGACTACCTGGCCTTCAGCGCGCAGACCCGCATGTCCGGCGTTGACCTGGAACATGGACGCCAGATCCGCAAGGGCGCGCTGGATGCGATCCGCAACCACGTGCAGGCGCTGGGCGGCACAGTGCCGGCCGAGCTGGCCGGGCGCGTCGAGCAGGTGGCGCGCAACGGTGCCACTCCGCTGGTGGTGGCCGAGGGCCGCCACGTGCTGGGCGTGATCGAGCTGTCGGACGTGGTCAAGCACGGCATGCGCGAGAAGTTCGCGCAGCTGCGGGCGATGGGCATCCGCACGGTGATGATCACCGGCGACAACCCGCTGACCGCCGCGGCCATTGCGGCCGAGGCCGGCGTGGATGACTACATCGCCGAGGCACGCCCCGAAGACAAGCTGGCACGCATCCGCCAGGAGCAGGCCGGTGGCCGCCTGGTGGCGATGGTCGGCGACGGCACCAACGACGCGCCGGCCCTGGCCCAGGCCGACATCGGCCTGGCGATGAACTCCGGCACGCAGGCGGCGAAGGAAGCCGGCAACATGGTCGACCTCGATTCGGACCCGGCCAAGCTGCTGGCGGTGGTGGAAGTGGGCAAGCAGCAGCTGATCACCCGCGGCGCATTGACCACCTTCTCGCTGGCCAACGACGTGTCCAAGTACTTCGCGATCCTGCCGGCGCTGTTTGCCGCAGCGGTCCCGACCATGGCCGCCTTGAACGTGATGCAGCTGTCGAGCCCGCGCAACGCGGTACTGGCAGCGCTGATCTTCAACGCCCTGGTGATTCCTGCCCTGATCCCGCTCGCCCTGCGTGGCGTGCGCTTCCGCCCCGCCACCGCAACCGCGCTGCTGCGCCGGAACATGCTGGTGTACGGCCTGGGTGGCGTGCTGCTGCCGTTCGCGGCGATCAAGGCCATCGACCTCCTTCTTGTCCTGGTATCCGGCGCATGAACCGTTCTGTCTCCTCTTCCTCCCTGCCCCGCGAACACGCGGCCGAGGCCCGCGTGGCGCGCCTGCAGGACGATGCCACCTGGCGCCCGGCGATCGGCCTGGGCCTGGCCACCCTGCTGCTGGCCGGTGCGGTCTACGCCGGCATCGCCACCGGGTTCGCCGGCCTGAGCTACCCGACCCAGGCCGAAGGCAGCCTGCTGCGCGATGGCAGTGGCCAGGTGCGTGGTTCGGCGTGGCTGGCGCAGCCGTTCACCGGCGATGGCTACTTCCAGGCGCGCCCATCGGCGGCCAACTACGACCCGATGGCCGCGGCCGGTTCCAACCTGGCCCGCAGCAACCCGGCGCTGGCCGAGCGCGTGGCGGCCAGCACCGCTGCGGTGGCAGCGCGCGAGGGCGTGAGTCCGGCGCAGGTGCCGGCTGACCTGGTCACCCAGTCCGGCGCCGGCCTGGACCCGCAGCTGTCGCCCGCTGCCGCGCAGGTGCAGGTGGCGCGCGTGGCGCGTGCGCGCGGCCTGCCGGTGGAGCGCGTGCAGGCGCTGGTGCAGGCGCATACCGAAGGCCGCCAGTGGGGCGTGTTCGGGCAGCCGCGGGTGAACGTGGTGACCCTGAACTTCGCCCTGGACCACGCTGCACGGGCGCCGTGATGCCAGCCTGCACCGGCGGCGCGCACAATGGCGGCCATGACAGCAGCTGCGATGAATGATGCACGTACCCGCCAGGCCGATGCCCTGGTGGAAGGCCTGCAGCGCGAAGCCGGCGGCAAGCTGACGGTGTTCCTCGGCGCGGCGCCGGGCGTGGGCAAGACCTACACCATGCTGACCCGCGCGCAGGAACAGCTGCGCCGGGGCGTGGACCTGGTGGTGGCGGTGGTGGAAACCCACGGCCGCGTCGATACCCAGGCCCTGCTGGAAGGCCTGCCGCAGCTGCCATTGAAGGGCGTGGCCTACCACGGCCATGCCCTGCAGGAAATGGACCTCGATGCGGTGCTGGAGCGCCATCCGGCGCTGGTGCTGGTGGACGAGCTGGCCCATCGCAACGCGCCGGGCAGCCGCCATGAACGGCGCTGGCAGGACGTGATGGAACTGCTGGACGCCGGCATCGACGTCTGGACCACGGTCAACATCCAGCACCTGGAAAGCCTCAACGATGTGGTGATGCGCATCACCGGCGTGCGGGTGAGCGAGACCGTGCCCGACGGCGTGCTCGACCGCCTGCATGACATCGTTCTGGTGGACCTGCCGCCGCGCGAACTGATCGCGCGCCTGCAGCAGGGCAAGGTGTACGTGCCCGAACAGGCTGCGCAGGCGCTGCAGGCGTTCTTCTCGCCGGCCAACCTGACCGCGCTGCGCGAACTGGCGATGCAGGAGGCCGCCGACCGGGTCGACAGCAGCCTGCGCGAAACCCGCGCCGCACGCGGCGAAGGCAACCTGCCGCTGCGCCGCGGCGTGCTGGTGGCCATTGATGGCGGCGGCCAGAGCGAATACCTGGTGCGCGTGGCGCGGCGCATCGCCGAGCGCCGCGATGCGCCGTGGACGGTGGTGACCGTGCAGGGCCGGCGCCAGGACGAGGCGACCCGGCGCGAGATCGATGCGGCCTTCGCGCTGGCCCGGCGGCTGGGCGGCGAAGCCGAACTGCTGCATGGCTCGAGCATCGCCGATGCCCTGCTGGACCATGCCGCGCACAACGGCGTGTCGACGCTGGTGCTGGGGCGGACCCGCGAGCGGCCGCTGGCACGGATGTTCAACCGCACCCTGACCCAGCAGCTGATCCAGCGCGGCGCGCACTACGAGATCACGATCATCAGCACGCCGCAGGCGCGTGCGCGCGCGCGACGCGAAGGCCTGCTGCCACCGATGCGCGGCATCAGCCACGAGCCGCTGCAGGCACTGCTGGCCACGGCGCTGGCCTGCGGCGTGGCGTGGCTGGGCGAACGCTGGGTGGGGATGGCCGACCTGTCGATGGTGTTCATCGTGGCGGTGGTGCTGGTGGCCGCACGCACCCGCGCCAGCGTGGCGGTGATGGCAGCCATCCTGTGTTTCCTCGCCTACAACTTCCTGTTCATCGCGCCGCGCTTCACCTTCGCCATCGGCGCGCGGCAGGGCGTGATCACTGTCTTCCTGTTCCTGGCAGCCGCGCTGGTGGCCGGGCGCCTCGCCTCGCGCCTGCGCATGCAGGTGATCGCCCTGCGTGCGGCCAACCGGCATGCGCGCGCACGCCAGCAGCTGGGCCGGCAGCTGGCCAGCGCGGCCGGCAACGGCGAGGTGGCGCAGGCCGGCCGGCAGGCACTGGAACAGGCCATGGACGTGCCGGCCTGGCTGCGGATCGGCGCTGACACCGCCACCGGCGGCGGCGCCCAGCCCGGCGACACCGACCTGGCCGCCGCCGACTGGGCCCTGCGCCATCGCCAGCCCAGCGGCCGCTTCACCGATACCCTGGCCGGCGCGCAGTGGTGGTTCCTGCCGCTGCTGGATGGCGAAGACCGCGCCGTCGGCGTAGCCGGGCTGTACCTGCCCGGTGCGCAGGCCCGCCTGCTGCCCGAGCAGCGCCAACTGGCCGAGGCCATGGTCGACGACATCGCCCAGGCCGCGCTGCGCACGCAGCTGGTGGCCGAGCTGGAACAGGCCCACGTGAGCAACGAGACCGAGCGGCTGCGTTCGGCCCTGCTCTCTTCGGTGTCGCACGACCTGCGCTCCCCGCTGGCGGCGATGATCGGTTCGGCCGACAGCCTGGCCAGCTATGGCACGGCGATGGACGCGGCTGACCGGCGTGCGCTGCTGGACACCATCCTGGTGGAAGGCGAGCGGCTGGACCGCTACATCCAGAACCTGCTGGACATGACCCGGCTGGGCCACGAAGGGCTGACCATCCAGCGCGACTGGATCGGCGTGGACGAGCTGATCGGTTCGGCCGCGCGCCGCCTGCAGCGCTACCAGCCCAAGGTGCGGCTGGAACTGGATATCCCGGCCACGCTGGCGCCGATCTGGGTGCACCCGGCGCTGGTGGAACAGGCGGTGTTCAACGTGATGGAGAACGCGGCCAAGTTCTCGCCGCCCGATGCGCCGGTGCAGGTGCTGGCGCGCGAGCTGGATGGCCAGCTGCGCATCGACGTGATCGATGCCGGCCCCGGCATTCCCGATGACGAGCGCGCGCGCATCTTCGACATGTTCTACAGCGTCGAGCGCGGCGACCGCGGCCGCCACGGTACCGGCCTGGGCCTGACCATCTGCCAGGGCATGATCGGCGCCCATGGCGGCAGCGTGCAGGCGCTGCCGGGACGCGACGGTCGCGGTACCCTGATCCGCATCACCCTGCCCCTGCTCAAGCCAGCCGCCCACGATGAGCCCGACCCCGATTGATGCCAGCGTGCCAGCCGCGCGCGTGCTGGTGATCGACGATGAAACCCAGATCCGCCGGTTCCTGGACATCAGCCTGCGCGCGCAGGGCTACCAGGTGCGCCAGGCCGCCACGGGCCAGGAAGGCCTGGACATGGCCGCCAGCGAGGACATGGATCTGGTGATCCTGGATATCGGCCTGCCGGACATGGAAGGCCACGAGGTGCTGGCGCAGCTGCGGCAGTGGAGCCAGGTGCCGGTGATCATGCTGACCGTGCGCGCTGGCGAGCACGAGAAAGTGCGGGCGCTGGATACCGGCGCCAATGACTACGTGACCAAGCCGTTCGGCACGCAGGAACTGATGGCGCGGGTGCGGGCGCTGCTGCGCACCCGCAGCGTGCCCAGCGATGGCACCCCGCCGGTGTTCGACGATGGCCACCTGCACGTGGACCTGGTGCGCCGCGAGGTGGCGATCGACGGCGAGCCGGTGGCGCTGACCCGCAAGGAATACGCGCTGCTGTCACTGCTGCTGCGCAATGCCGGGCGGGTGGTGACCCAGCCGCAGATCCTGCAGGAGATCTGGGGGCCGACCCACCAGCAGGACACCCATTACCTGCGCATCCTGGTCGGCAAGCTGCGGCACAAGCTGGGTGATTCGGCGCTGGATTCGCGCTACCTGTTCACCGAGCCGGGGGTGGGGTTGAGGTTCAAGGGGTGAGCCGTGCCGACCAACGGTCGGCACCCACCAATATCGGTCAGAAGCCCAGCGGGGTGTCGCCCAGCAGGCCCTGCAGCTGGCTGCGGAACAGCGCCTGGATGCGTTCCAGCGCGGCGGTGTCGTTGCCTTCGAAGCGCAGCACCAGCACCGGGGTGGTGTTGGAGGCCCGTACCAGGCCCCAGCCGTCGGGGTAGTCCACGCGCAGGCCATCGATGGTCGACAGGCGGCCACCGGCGTACGGGTTGTCCTCCGACTGCGCCGCGGCCACCAGCATTGCCACCAGTGCATGCGGCGTCCCCGACGCCACCGGCACCTTCAGTTCCGGCGTGGACACCATGTCCGGCAGTTCCTCCAGCACCTCGTGCGGGGTCTCTTCGCGCTGGGCGAGGATTTCCAGCAGGCGGGCGGCGGCGTACAGGCCATCGTCGAAACCGAACCAGCGCTCCTTGAAGAAGAAGTGGCCGCTCATCTCGCCAGCCAGCTCGGCATCGGTCTC
This sequence comes from Stenotrophomonas sp. ZAC14D1_NAIMI4_1, assembly GCF_003086775.1. Classification (NCBI taxonomy): domain Bacteria; kingdom Pseudomonadati; phylum Pseudomonadota; class Gammaproteobacteria; order Lysobacterales; family Lysobacteraceae; genus Stenotrophomonas; species Stenotrophomonas sp. ZAC14D1_NAIMI4_1. The sequence continues at coordinate 376,083 of NZ_CP026001.1, read as the reverse complement.
GCGCATCTTCGCCTTCATCAGCGAATGCCCGGTCTTCCACATCAGCGGGCTGCCACCGTTGCGCAGCACGTGGTCGGACAGCTTGCCGGTGCACTTCACGTCGTAGATCACCATCGCGCCGGGGTTGCGCATCAGCACGTCGGCGGCGAACAGCATCAGCAGGCGGTCGGCGTAGATGATCTTTCCTTCGCCGGTGACCACGCCCAGGCGGTCGCCATCACCATCGAAGGCCACGCCGAGGTCGGCACCGAAGCGCTTGACCGTCTGCACCAGGTCTTCCAGGTTGGCCGGTTCGCTGGGGTCGGGGTGGTGGTTGGGGAAGGTGCCGTCGACATCGCAGTACAGCGGGATGACCTCGGCGCCGATCGCTTCCAGCAGCTGCGGGGCGAACGCGCCGGCCACGCCGTTGCCGGCGTCGGCCACCACCTTCAACGGGCGGTCCAGCTGCACGTCGTCGGCAATGCGCTGGATGTAGTCGGCCGCGACCTCGCGCTGCTGGTAGTCGCCCGGCGCAGCGGCCTGTGCCAGGCGGCCTTCGCTGATGCGCTGGTAGAGGTCGGTGATGGCGTCGCCGGACAGCGTTTCGCCGCCGATGACCACCTTGAACCCGTTGTACTCGGGCGGGTTGTGGCTGCCGGTCACCGCCACGCAGGTGCCCGTGCGCAGGTGGAAGGCAGCGAAATAGACCAGCGGCGTCGGCGCCAGGCCGATGTCGATGACCGAACAGCCGGCGCGGCGCAGGCCCTCGGCCAGGCTGGCCGACAGTTCCGGGCCGGACAGGCGCCCATCGCGACCGACCACCACCTCGCGCAGCCCCTGTTCGAGGGCGACGGTACCGATGGCCTGGCCGATCAGCGCGGCGTTGCGCGCGTTCAACTCGGTGCCCACCACGCCGCGGATGTCGTAGGCGCGGAAGATGCCGGCCGGCAGATCCACCGGTGGCGGCGGCGGCACGGCCGGCGGGGTGCCGGCTCCGGCATCGTCCGCATCGGCGGCAGGCACTGCCGGTGCAGCCATCTGCAGGCTTTCGCGCAGGGTCGGGCCGTGATCGGCCTCGGCCGCAGCAGCACGACGCGCCGGCAACGGCAGCGACTTCGGCAGGCGGCCCCGGCCCACCGCCAGCAGCACGGCGATGAAGGCCAGCAACAGCGCCACGATGGCACTGGGCAGGGCGCCCAGGCCCAGCGGGCCCGGGTCGATGTTGGGCGCGCTGGCGGTCAGCCGCAGCGGGGTGCCCTTGATCGGCCGCGCCATCGCCTCGGCGCTGTCGGACAGACTGGTGTTGCCCTGGGCAACGATGTCATGCGCGCCCTGGCGCAGCGACAGGAACCCACTGGATGGCGTGCGCAGCTGGTCCAGCGGGCTGGTCAGGCGCAGCAGCGGCTGGCGTACATAGACCACGGCCGGGCCCAGCGAGCCCAGCTGCACCGGTGCCGCCAGGCCGAGGCGGTTGCCACCGCCATCACGGACCACGCGCAGCCCCGGCTTGCCGTCGGCCAGGACCGACTCCAGCAGCGCCAGGCGGGCATAACCGAAGGTCGCGGCATCGGCGTAGGCATCGGCCAGTCCGGCCGTCAGGACGTCCACCTGCTCCACCCCGGACCAGCTTTCACGCAGGGCCTGCGCGGCACCGGCGGCGTCGCCGGCCTGCAGCGACTGCTGTACGCGGTCACCCTTGAGATGCTGCTGCAGCTGCAGCAACTGGCCGGATGCGGCCTGCTGCACGCCCTGCACCGCCTCGTCGCGTACCTGCGCCAGCGTGTCCCCGCTGGCCTGCTGACGCCACTGCTGCACCGCGCTCCAGCCGAACCAGCCGGCCAGCAACAACAGCGCTGCACCGAGCAACGGCGCATTGCGCCCCAATGACTGCTTCTGCCGTCCTTCCCCGCTGCCGCTCATCAGTTTCCCCCGTCAACGCACCCCGGTATGGCCGAATCCACCCGTTCCCCGCACGCTGTCGGTGAAAGTATCCACCACCTGCAGGCTGACGCGGGCAATCGGTACGACAACCAGCTGGGCGATGCGGTCGCCCGGCTCGATGGTGAAGGCTTCGCGGCCGCGATTCCAGACGCTGATCAGCAGCGGGCCCTGGTAATCGGCATCGATCAGGCCGGTGCCGTTGCCCAGCACGATACCGTGGCGATGGCCCAGGCCCGAGCGCGGCAGGATCACGGCGCACAGGTTCGGGTCGCCGATGTGGATGGCCAGGCCGCTGGGCACCAGCGCGGTGTCGCCCGGCTGCAGGGTCAGCGCGGTTTCCAGCGCCGCGCGCAGGTCCATGCCGGCGCTGGCTTCGGTGGCATAGGCCGGCAGCGGCCAGCTGTCGCCGAAGCGCGGGTCGAGCAGCTTCACCTGCAATGCCTGCAGAGGGGCCACCGGGGTGGATGTTGCCTGGGTCATGCCTGGAGTCTCCGCGCGATCAGCGCCAGCAGTTGTTCGGCCAGCTCGCGCTTGGAGGTGGCCGGGAATACCTGTTCGCCGTCCTGCCAGAAGGCAGTGGCGGCATTGTTGTCGCTTTCAAAACCGCCGCCGCTGATGCCCACCTGGTTGGCGATCACCAGGTCCAGGCGCTTGTCGACCAGCTTGCCCCGCGCGTACTTCTCCACGTCGTGGGTTTCGGCGGCGAAGCCGACCACCAGCTTCAGCGACTGGGTCTGTGCGGCAACCTCGGCCAGGATGTCCGGCGTGCGCACCAGCTCGATCACCAGCGACTGGCTGTCGGCGGTCTTCTTCAGCTTCTGCGCGGCCACCTGGCGCGGGGTGTAGTCGGACACCGCGGCCGCGCCGATATAGATGTCCGCCGGCAGCGCATCCAGCACGGCCTCGCGCATCTGCGCGGCCGAGCGCACGTCCACCCGCTGCACGCCTGGCGGGGTCGGCAGCTGCACCGGGCCGCTGACCAGCACCACCTGGGCGCCGAGGGCGGCGGCGGCACCGGCCAGGGCGAAGCCCATCTTGCCGCTGCTGCGGTTGCCCACGTAGCGCACCGGGTCGATGTCTTCATAGGTCGGGCCGGCGCTGATCAGCAGGCGCAGGCCCTGCAGCGCGCGGGTTTCCGGCGCGGCGGGCCGGGCGGCCGGGGCGGTGCCGCCCAGGCTGGCCAGCGCGGCGACGATGTCGCCCGGCTCGGCCAGCCGGCCGGGACCGGATTCGCCCTCGGCCAGCGGCCCGTCGACCGGGCCGATGACCTGCGCGCCACGCTGGCGCAGCAGGGCGATGTTGGCCTGGGTGGCCGGGTGCAGCCACATGCGGTGGTTCATGGCCGGGCACACGGTGAGCGGCGCGGTGCTGGCCAGGCACAGGGTGCTGACCAGGTCATCGGCGTGGCCCTGGGCCAGGCGTGCCAGCAGATCGGCGGTGCCCGGCGCGACCACGATGCGGTCGGCCCAGCGCGCCAGTTCGATATGGCCCATGGCCTGTTCGGCGGCACTGTCCCACAGGGTGGTACGGGTGGGCTGGCCGGACAGGGCCTGGAAGCTGAGGGGGGTGACGAACTGCTGGGCACCGGCGGTCATCGCCACCTGGACCAGGGCCCCGGCGTCACGCAGGCGGCGGACCAGTTCCAGTGCCTTGTAGGCCGCGATCCCGCCGCCGACGCACAACAGCAGTTTCTGGCCTTCCAGCGCGCGGGCCGGCGCGGGGAGGGCGTTCGGGGAATCAGCCACCTGGAAATCCTGTGCAAACGAGGGCGCTAGCTTACCCGATGGCCGGTAACGTCCCGGTACACAGCGCACATAGCGCGCAGCTATCAGCAGATGGTGCTGCGACTACTTCATTTTCCGAATTGTCGCGCTGAGGTTTCAGAACATTCCTATACCTGTAACGGGCGCGGCTTCCGCAGAATCAATGCTGGCCCCCTCGGGTGCGCCATCTGCTATCCGAGGAGCCCACCGTGCCACCGCGCATCATCATCGCCGACGACCATCCGGTCGTACTGCATGGCATCCGCATCGTGCTCGAACGCCACAACATGTGCGTGACCGGTGCCGCCTCCGACGGAGCGGCATTGCTGGATCTGGTGGCCCGCCGACCCTGCCATGCAGTCCTGACCGACCTGGTGATGCCCGGCACCGGGCCCGATGGCCCCGAACTGCTGGGCACGCTGCGGCACCGCTACCCGGCGTTGCCCGTGGTGGTGCTGACCAGCGCGCGCCATCCCGGCCTGCTCGATGGCCTGCTGCGCGACGGCGTGCAGGGGCTGATCGACAAGAGCGCCGATTTCGCCGAACTGCCACGGGCGCTGCGCGCCGCCATCGCCGGGCGCACGTTCGTTTCCAGGCAGCTGCGCCGCCTGCTGGAATCCCGCGACCTGCTGCTGCAGCGGGTGCCCTGCGCGCCGTCGGCACGCGAACAGGAGGTGCTGGACCTGCTGGGCGACGGGCTGAGCGTGAACGCCGTGGCCGAACACACTGGCCGCAGTGCCAAGACCATCAGCCGCCAGAAGGCCGAGGCCATGCGCAAGCTGGGCCTGGACAACAACCAGGAGCTGTACGACTACCTGCAGGCCCAGCGCGCCTGAGGCATCGACTGACCGCTGCGGGCGGCAAACGCCGATGGCCGGCGCGGGCGGCGGCAGCGACCATGTGGCCATGCCCATCCATGACTGGCCCATCGACGAACGCCCGCGCGAGAAGCTGCTGACGCGCGGCCCCACTGCCCTGTCCGATGCCGAACTGCTGGCCCTGTTCCTCGGCTCCGGCTTCGGTGGCCGCGATGCGGTGCAGACCGCGCGCGACCTGCTCGGCAGCCACGGCCCGCTGCGGGTGCTGCTGGACCGCCCCGCCGCCAAGCTGGCCCGCCTGCCCGGGCTGGGGCCGGCGCGCAGCTGCACGCTGGCAGCCGGCCTGGAGCTGGCCCACCGCTACCTGGCCGCCGAACTGGCCCACGGCGAGAGCGTGGGCGACAACCCACTGGCGGTCGGCCGCTACCTGCAGCACCGGCTGCGCGGGCAGGCGCGTGAACTGTTCCTGGTGCTGTTCCTGGACAACCGGCACCGCCTGATCGCCTGCGAGGAACTGTTCGCCGGCACCATCAACACCGCCCCGGTCTACCCCCGCGAGGTGGTGCGGCGGGCCCTGCTGCACAACGCTGCGGCGGTCATCCTCAGCCACAACCATCCGTCCGGCGACCCGGAACCGTCCGGTGCCGATGCGCGCATCACCGAGGAGCTGCAGCAGGCCCTGGCCCTGGTCGATATCCGCCTGCTGGACCACTTCGTGATCGGCGAGGGGCGTCCGGTTTCATTTGCTGAACGGGGCCTGCTTCCGCAGGTGCAACCGCGCCTGTTCGGCTGAGTCCATCGCCCGCGACGCCCGGCTGCCAGAGGTCGCGGGCGTTCACATGGGCAGGCCGCGGTCAGCGTAGGTGCCGGTATCTGCGCTAAAATGGGCGATTCCGCCGCTCATTCTCACAGCAGGCCTCGTGAAAAATCTCCTCCGCGCCCTGATCAGCCAAGGCATCGAAGCCTTGCGCGCCAATGGCACCCTGCCCGCCGACTCCCTGCCGCCGGACTTCGTGGTCGAGCGCCCGAAGACCCGCGACCACGGCGACTTCGCCACCAATGCCGCCATGCTGCTGGCCAAGGCCGCGCGCAGCAACCCGCGCGCACTGGCCCAGGCGCTGGTTGAAGCGCTGCCGCGCAGCGAGGACGTCAGCAAGGTCGAGATCGCCGGCCCCGGCTTCATCAACTTCCACCTGGCCCCGGCCGCGTACCAGCGCGAAGCCGCCTCGGTCATCAAGGAAGCCCACGACTACGGCCGCAACCTGTCCGGCAATGGCCGCACGGTGGGCGTGGAGTACGTATCGGCCAACCCGACCGGTCCGCTGCATGTCGGCCACGGCCGCGCGGCGGCGATCGGCGACTGCGTGGCCCGCGTGCTCGATGCCAACGGCTGGAACGCCAAGCGCGAGTTCTACTACAACGATGCCGGCGTGCAGATCGAGAATCTGGCGCTGTCCGTGCAGGCCCGCATCAAGGGCATCGCACCGGACCAGGACGGCTGGCCGGAAGGCGGCTACCGCGGTGAGTACATCGCCGACGTCGCCCGTGCCTACCTGGCCGGCGCCAGCGTGGACCTGGAAGGCACCATGGTGGTCGGCGCCAAGGATCCGGACGACATGACCGCGATCCGCCGCTTCGCCGTGGCCTACCTGCGCAACGAGCAGAACCTGGACCTGGCTGCGTTCGGCGTCGACTTCGACATCTACTTCCTGGAAAGCTCGCTGTACGCCGACGGCAAGGTCGCCGAAGCGGTGGCCAAGCTGCAGGCCTCGGGCCACACCTACGAGGAAGGCGGCGCGCTGTGGCTGCGCAGCACCGACTTCGGTGACGACAAGGACCGCGTGATGCGCAAGTCCGACGGCACCTTCACCTACTTCGTGCCGGACGTGGCCTACCACCTGTCCAAGTGGCAGCGCGGCTACGAGCGCGCGATCACCGAGCTGGGCGCCGACCACCACGGTTCGCTGGCGCGCGTGCGTGCCGGCCTGCAGGCGATGGAAGTGGGCATCCCGCAGGGCTGGCCGGAATACGTGCTGCACCAGATGGTCACCGTCATGCGTGGCGGCGAGGAAGTGAAGCTGTCCAAGCGTGCCGGCAGCTACTTCACCCTGCGCGACCTGATCGAGGAAGCCGGCCGCGATGCGACCCGCTGGTTCCTGATCGCGCGCAAGCCCGATTCGCAGCTGACCTTCGACATCGACCTGGCCCGCCAGCAGAGCAACGACAACCCGGTGTTCTACGTGCAGTACGCGCATGCCCGCGTCTGCAGCCTGCTGCGCCAGGCGCAGGAGAAGGGCCTGGTGTACGACCAGGGCAACGGCCTGGGCAACCTCGGCCGCCTGGCCGATGACGCCTCGCTGCTGCTGATGAACGAGATCTCGCGGTACCCGGAAGTGGTGGAAGCAGCCGGCGTGGCGCTGGAACCGCACCTGGTCGCGCAGTACCTGCGTGAATTGGCGCATGCCTTCCACACGTGGTATCACGGGACGCCGGTGCTGGTGGACGACGCCACCGACCGCAATGCCAAGCTGACCCTGGCCTGCGCCGCGCGCCAGGTACTGGCCAATGGCCTCGACCTCCTGGGCGTCAGCGCCCCGGAAAAAATGTAAGTCTCAGGAGACGCAGTACACATGGCAGCACGACGCGGCAAAAGCCAGGCACGACGCAACAGCAGCAGCCAGGGCACACCCGGATGGGTGTGGCTGGTCGCTGGTGTGGCCATTGCCGCAGTGGTGTTCCTGGCGGCGCCGAACCTGTTCAAGGGTGAAGGCGATGGCTTCCTGCGTGCCGGCCCGCAGCCGAACCCGAACGCGCAGCCGGCCCCGGTTGCCGATGCCGACAGCGATGTCGGCAGCGAGCCGGCGGCCGCACCGGCCACGCCGAAGCCGGCCGAACCGGCCAAGCCGGCTGCCACCCAGTACGACTTCTACACCCTGCTGCCGGGCAAGGAAGTGGAAATGTCCGACGCCGAACTGGCCGCCAGCACGCGCGCCGAGGAACTGCGCCGGGCCAAGGCCGAGGCGCAGCGCGCGCAGGCCGCACTGGAAGGCAAGCCGGTTCCGGCGGCTGCGGCCGCAGCTCCGGCGGCGACCCCCAGCGTGGCCACCGCCACCCCGGCCACCCCTGCCGCACGCCCGCTGCCGGCACCGCTGAGCGAACGCCCGGCCACGCCGTCGGCATCGGCGGCGGCACCGGCCAGCACCAGCACCGCTGCGACCACGCCGGCCGCGCGTGCAGAGGCCGCGCAGGCCGCCGCTGCCGCACCGGCCGCTGCCGCCGACAACGCGCGCTACATCCTGCAGGCCGGCGCCTTCGGGGCGTCCGGCGATGCCGAAGCGACCAAGGCCAAGCTGGCGATGATGGGCCTGGCGGCACGGGTGGAATCGGCGCAGATCAACGGCAAGACCGTGTACCGTGTGCGCATGGGGCCCTACGGCAGTGCCGGCGAGCTGTCCGAAGCCAAGCAGAAGCTCGATGGCACCGGGCTGCAGGCGATGGCGATCAAGGCGCAGTAAGTTGTTGCGGATGTGAATGAAAAAAGCCGGGCATTGCCCGGCTTTTTTGCTTTTGTAGAGTCGAGCCATGCTCGACTGCCGCTGAATGCAGCCGAGCGAGAGCAGTCGAGCATGGCTCGACTCTACAAAGGCGATACGACGCCGGTCAGCCTTCGCGGGCGACCTGGAAGCCGGCAAACGACTGGCTGACCGGCATCAGTTCGAGGCGATTGATGTTCAGGTGCGGCGGCAGCGTGGCCACCCAGAAGATCTGCTCGGCGATGTCCTCGGCGGTCATCGGGTTGGCGCCGGTATAGAGCTTGTCCGAGGCGGCCTGGTCGCCATGGGTGCGGACCACGGTGAATTCGGTCTCGGCCATGCCCGGCTCGATCGTGGTCACGCGCACGCCGGTGCCGTGCAGGTCCGAGCGCAGCCCGAGCGAGAACTGGCTGACGAAGGCTTTGGTGCCGCCGTAGGCGTTGCCGCCCGGGTACGGGTACACGCCGGCCACCGAGGAAATGTTGATGATCGCGCCCTTGCGCTCGACCAGCAGCGGCAGCAGGCGGTGGGTCAGGGTCACCAGGGCGGTGATGTTGGTGTCGATCATGGTGGTCCAGTCCGACAGCTTGGCGTTCTGCGCCGGCGCCGTGCCCTGGGCCAGACCGGCGTTGTTCACCAGCAGGTCGATATCGCCGAAGGCCGGCGGCAGCGCCAGCAGGGCGGCTTCCATCGCCACCGGGTCACGCACATCGAACACGGCAGCGTGCACCACGTCCTTGCCATAGCGGTCGACCAGCGGCTGCAGGCGTTCGCCACGGCGGCCGGTGGCGATCACCTTCCACCCAGCCTGGGCGAAGCGATGGACGGCGGCGGCGCCGAAGCCGGAGGTGGCGCCGGTAATCAGGACGGTGCGGGTCATGCAGACAACTCCGTGAGGAACCAGACCCCCATTCTGGCACCGTCGACCGATGCCTGCGTTGCCCGATCAGGCCGCGATGGTCAGGCTGGGGTCAGCGCAGGCGGAACACGCGTGCCTTGGGCAGGTCTTCGTCCACCTGCAGGAACCAGCGCCCGGCGATGCCCGGGATCACTTCGATCTGCGGTGCCTGCAGGGTCCTGCGCAGCTTCATCTGGCCCTTCATCACCTGCCACTGCTGGCCATTGTCGAGGGTGAAGACGGTGCCGGGTTCCCAGCCGGCGACATCGCCCACCACCCGCGCCGTGACCGGGCCTTCTTCCAGGCCCAGGTGCATGGCGGCCGGGGCCGGAACGTTTGCCGGCAGGGGCGCCGCCGGTCGGGCGGCCAGGGCTGCGGGGGCCGGCGCTGCGGTTTCCGCCTCGCGCATCACCCGGTTCAGCGCCTGCAGCTGTGCCGGGCTCAGCCCCACTTCGGCCAGCTGGGCCGCGGTGAGGCGCTGTTCGACCGGCACGAAGCGGTCCTGGGCGGTGGCGGCGAAGCTGCTGGCGACCAGCAGGGCGGACAGGAGGAACCGGCGCATCGGCGAAGTCTCAGCGGAAGTGCGCACACTTTGCTACGACGGGATGACAGTCCGGTGACACGCGCCAGGCCGGTACAATGGGCCATGATCAACAACGATGTACTGCGCAGCGTGCGCTACGCGCTGGACCTGGGCGACCACCACGTGGTGACCCTGTGCCAGATGGCCGACCCCGCCTTCGTGGTCGATACCGAGCAGGTCAAGGCTTGGCTGCGGCGCGACGACGAGGCCGGCTTCGAAGCGATGAACGATGGCGCGCTGGCGCACTTCCTGGATGGCCTGATCGTGCACCTGCGGGGCCGCGACGAGAGCCAACCGCTGCGCGCGGTGGAAACCCGCATCGACAACAACCTGGTGCTGAAGAAGCTGCGCGTGGCCTTCCAGCTGCGCGACGTGGACCTGATGGAGATCTTCGCCAGCGTCGGCTTCAAGGTGTCCAAATCCGAGCTCGGCGCGCTGTTCCGCCAGCCCGGCCACACCAACTACCGGCGCTGCCTGGACCAGATGCTGCGCAACTTCCTCAAGGGCCTGAGCCTGCGCGTGCGCGGCTGAGCACGGCATCGACGAAGGCCCGCGCCGCCGGCGTGGGCAGGCGTTGCCAGGCCAGGTGCACGCGCCGGGTCGGGGTGGGCTGCAGCGGTATCCGCACCACCCCTTCAAACCCCTGCGCGATCAGCACCGGCACGATGCCCACCGCCAGCCCATGGCGGACGAAGCGCTCGATCAGCTCCATCTGGTTGACCTCGAAACGCACCGGGTGCGGCAGGCCGGCCGCGGCGAATGCATCGTCGGTCTGCCGGCGCGCGCCGGTCCCGCGCGCGAAATCCACCAGCGCCTCGTCCTGCAGCCGGGCCAACGGCAGCCGCGCCTGCCCGGCCAGCCGGTGCGTCGGCGCCACCACCGCCACCAGATCCTCCTCCTGCAGCATCTGGTGGCAGACGCCCTCCAGGCTGGCCGACGGTGCCAGCCCGACCAGGGCGACATCCAGTTCACGCGCCTGCACCTGCGCGATCAGGGTTTCGCTCTTGTCCACGCGCAGCTGGAATTCCACCTGCGGATAGGCCTCGCGGAAGGTGGCAAGGATGGCCACCACGTCGATGTCGGTGAGCGAGGAAATCTGCCCGATCGCCAGCGTGCCGCGTACCGTGCCGGTCACCGCGGCGACATCGGCGCGCAGGTGGCGCAGGCTGGCCTGTACCTGCCGTGCATGCACCAGCAGCGCCTCGCCAGCCGGGGTGACCCGCACCTGGCGCGGCAGGCGCTCGAACAGCGGCGTCCCCAGTTCTGCTTCCAGATGCGCGATCTGGTGGCTCAGCGCCGACTGCACCACGTGGCAGCGCGCGGCGGCACGGGTGAAGTTGCCCTCCTCGGCCAGGGCCACGGCGAATTCAAGCTGCTTGAGGTTCACGGCGTGCCGCCCCGCATCATCATCTGGTTTCCAGATGCCAAGGATGATGATGATTCATTTCCATCATCAATGCAGCAGGAGGACACTGTGCTCCCCACGTTCTGGAATGCCCCGTGAGCCCGTCCCTCCCTCCCCTGCACCGCTGGCAGGTGCTGCTGATGTCGGTGGCCACCGGCGTGGCGGTCGCCAGCAACTACTACGCGCAGCCGCTGCTGCACACCATTGCCGATGCCTTCGGCGTGCCGTTCGGCCAGATCGGGATGGTGGTGACGGCCGCCCAGCTGAGTTACGCCGCCGGCCTGATCCTGCTGGTGCCGCTGGGCGACCTGTTCGAGCGGCGGCGGCTGATCGTGGTGATGAGCCTGCTCTCGGCCACCGGGCTGGTCATCAGTGCCTGTGCGCCGTCGCTGGCCTGGCTGCTGGTGGGCACGGCCATCACCGGCCTGTTCTCGGTGGTGGCGCAGGTGCTGGTGCCGTTCGCCGCCACGCTGGCCGCACCGGAACATCGCGGCAGGGTGGTCGGCACGCTGATGAGCGGGCTGCTGCTGGGCATCCTGCTGGCGCGTACCGTGGCTGGCCTGCTGTCCAGCCTGGGCGACTGGCGCCTGGTCTATGCCATCGCCGCCGCCGTGCTGGTGCTGACCGCACTGGCCCTGCAGCGCGGGCTGCCGCGCTTCCACCACAGCGCCGGCCTGGGCTACTTCGCCCTGCTGCGTTCGATCGGCACCCTGTTCGTGCAGGAACCGGTACTGCGCCAGCGCACCCTGCTCGGTGCCTGCAGCTTCGCCATGTTCGCCATCTTCTGGACGCCGCTGGCCTTCCTGCTGGCACAGCCGCCCTACGAATACAGCGACGCCACCATCGGCCTGTTCGGCCTGGTCGGTGCCGCCGGCACGCTGGCAGCGGGGCTGGCCGGGCGCATGTCCGACCGCGGCCAGACCGGCCGCGCCACCGCCATCGCGCTGCTGATGCTGCTGCTGTCGTGGCTGCCGCTGGGCCTGTCGGCGCACTCGCTGCTGGCGCTGCTGGTGGGCGTGGTGGTGCTGGACCTGGCCGCGCAGCTGCTGCACGTCAGCAACCAGAACCTGATCTATGCGCTGCAGCCGGAGGCACGCAACCGCCTCAACGCCGGCTACATGACCGGCTATTTCATCGGTGGCTCGCTGGGTTCGCTGCTGTCGGCGCAGGTCTACCAGCACTTCGGCTGGGCCGGTGTATGCGAGGCCGGTGCCGCGGTGGCCGTGCTGGCCCTGCTGCTGTGGCTGCCCGGCGCGTGGCGTGCGCGCCAGGCGGCCATCGCCCGCTAGAAGCTGCCCTGCAGGGCCAGCTCCCAGCGCCCGCCGGCATTGCCGGGGAACAGCCGGCGCGCGGCATTGTCGGTGTCATGCACGGTGGCCCGCAGTTCCCACGCCGGTGCCAGGGTGGCGATGGCACTGAGCTGGCCATGCAGGTAGTCCGGGCCCTGTGCGTCGGCCAGCCAGTAGTGGCCGACGGCCGCTTCCAGGCGGAAGCGTTCGTTCAACGGCAGGCGTGCCCCCAGCTGTGCATAGGTGCCGCGATGGCCACCGGCCAGCGCATCGCTGGAATGGGCCAGCTGCAACCACGCCCGCTGCTTCCAGCTGAGCGTGGCGCCCAGTTCGGTCCAGTCCAGTGCACGGCCGGTGCCCGGGTAGAGGTAGCGGGTGAGGTTGGCATCCAGGGTCCAGTCCTGCGCCACCGCGCCGGACCAGCCGGCCACCAGGTCGAATTCACTGCGCGCACCGATGTCCGGGGTGAACGATACGTTCGATCCCCACACGCTGGCATACAGGCCTGTAGGCATAGCGAGCTTCGCCCCGGCCTGCACCGCCGGGTCGCCGCCGGTCTGCGAGCTGCCGCGCCACACGTAATCGCTGGTCACGGCCATGTTGCCGCTGGCCTGCACCTGCGCCTGCGCGCTGCCGATGCCGAGCAGGCCGGCCACCAGTGCGGCCACGGCCGCGCTCATCCCCTTGCTGTCCACTGCGTGGTGTTCCTCGTCGAAGGCGGTCGCGCCGCCGGGACGGCAGTGTCGGCGGCAGCGCCGTAACGGATCGATGGCGCAGCCACGCCCAACGCGCAAATTCACCGTAAAGCGACCGGGCGCCGGCAACAGGCGGGGTATCATGGCCGCCTGTTTCCAGGAACCAACCGCGTGGACGCCATCCTGACCCCGGTATCGATCGGCGAGCTGATCGACAAGATCACCATTCTCGAGATCAAGGCCGAGCGCATCGACGATGCCGCCAAGCTGGCCAACGTGCGCACCGAACTGGACGGCCTGCTGCCGTTGCTGCAGCAGCAGCTGCAGGCGCAGCCGGCGTTGGGCGCGCTGCGCACCCAGCTCAAGGCCATCAACGAACGCATGTGGGACATCCAGGACCAGCTGCGCGACAAGGAAGCAGCGCAGGTGTTCGATGATGCGTTCATCCAGCTGGCCCGCGGCGTCTACGGCACCAATGGCGAGCGCATCGTGGTGAAGAACGAGATCAACCGCGTCGCCGGCTCGGCGCTGGTGGAAGAGAAGCAGTACCAGGGCGAGTAAGCCCGCGCTTCAACAGGAGTCCAGCAGGTGGCGGATGCGGAACAGCTCGCCATCGCTGTGGATGCCCAGCTTCTGGTAGGCCGTCTTCTTCTGCGTGCTGATGGTGCTGGCCGAGCGCTGGAAGCGCCGTGCCACTTCGCCGGTGCTGCAGCCCTGCAACACCAGCCGCAGCACTTCGCGTTCGCGCCGGCTGAGGGGCGTGAGCGCTGGCGCAGGAACGCGCCGCGTGCGCGTTCGGTTGAGCTGCGTGCGCAGCTCCGGCGGCACGAAGCGGCCGCCCCACGAGAGCGTATCCAACGCGCGCAGCAGCACGTCCGGCGAGGTGGCCTTGGAGATGAAGCCACGCGCACCGGCCTTCATTGCGGTGGCCACCGTGCTGGCATTGCAGTGGGCCGACAGCACCAGCACGGGCAGTTGGGGGTAGCGCTGGGCCAGCTCGCGCAGCAGGGCCAGGCCATTGCCACGATCGCCCAGCGCGAACGCATCCACCACCAGCAGGTCCACTGACTGCGGGTCACGCTGCAGTCGTGCCAGCAGCAGTGCCGGGTCGGCATGACTGGCGCAGACCTGCACGCCGCTGTGCTGGCTCAACAATACTTCCACCCCCAGCCGCAGCACAGGATGCGGATCCAGCAGCGCCAGGCGACGCGGCTGATCGGAAAGCAGGGGAGGTAGCGCAGGTGGCATTGCTTCGGGTCCTGTTGCACAGGACCCCCACCGTAGGTGCGCGCCGCCCGCAGCGGAATCCAATTTCTTGCAATGCAACAGACGAGCGGTGCAGCGGTCACCTTTCATTCCGGTTCGTCAGAACGCGACAGGCCCGGCAATGCCGGGCCTGTCGGTGCACATCCAGCGCGCGGGGGGCGCTGCGGTGCAGTTACCAGCTGAAGCGCGGGCCGACGGTGTATTCCTTGTCGCCGTGGCGGTTCATCTTCAGCTCGCCGTTCAGGCCCCAATTCTGGTTCAGCTTGACCTGGCCACCCAGGCGGCCGTACCACTGGCCTTCCGGATTGACACCGTGCTTCTTCGAATAATCTTCGTAACCCACCAGGCCGTAGACTTCGGCGTGCGGGCCGAAGGCGGTGCGGATACCGGCTTCAGCGCTGTAGCCGTTGAAGTCCAGGCCGTGCTTCGGGTCGAACTTCTGGTAGGCGACGCGGGCAACGAAGTCGCTCGACGGGGCGATTTCAACGTTGTAGCCGGCACCGATCTTCCACTGGTCAACCTTCAGGTTGGTGTGGTCGATTTCCTGGCGGCTGTATTCACCGAAGGCATGGAAGTTCGGCAGGAAGCCATAGGAACCCTTGACGCCCCAACCGTCGGCCTTGATGCCGTCGACGTCGGTCTTGGCGTAGTCGGCTTCAGCGTAGTTGTAGGACAGGTTCTCGGCGGCCGAGGCAGTGAACGGCAGGGCAGCGGCCAGCGCCAGGGCAATCAGCGAATTCTTCATGGGGGTACACCTTTACTTTCTTATGTTGTGCAGCAGCGCCAGGGCGCCATCGCATCGGGAATGTAAATTCTCCGTTATTCGCCACAACGCTCCCTGAAAACAGCGACCTTCGCATTGCTGAATTTTTTGCCTTGATTCAGGCACTTTCAGGCATACGCGCGCGGTCGCGAACGCAGCTCTGGCGTGATTGCCGCGTGTTGCCAGCACCGTTGTCGATTTCCCCCACGCTGGTTCGTCGGGTCATTGAAGGCCGTGCATGTGGCACGGCCCACCTCGGAGGCAAGCGATGAGTTACATCGATGGTTTCGTCCTGGCGGTGCCCACCGCCAACAAGGAAAAATTCCTCGCCCACGCGCGCAGCGGCGACGTGGTGTTCATCGAGTACGGCGCGCTGCGCGTGGTCGAGTGCTGGGGCGATGATGTGCCACACGGCAAGACCACCGACTTCTTCGGTGCGGTGAAGGCCACGCCGGAGGAAACGGTGGTGTTCTCCTGGATCGAGTGGCCGGACAAGGCCACCCGCGATGCCGGCATGCAGAAGATGATGGAAGACCCGCGGCTGGATCCGGCGAAGAACCCGATGCCCTTCGATGGTGCGCGGATGATCTACGGTGGCTTCATCCCGATCTACGAACTGACCGCCTGAGCACCGATGGCCGGGCGCGCGTGCTCAGCGCGCGTCCGTGTCATCACTTCCGGCCGCATGGCCGGCGCCCAGCGCGGCGCCGGCACCCAGGCCCATGCCACCCATGCCGCCGCCCATGCCACCACCACCACCGCCGCGGCCGCCCTTGGCATCGCCGTCGTTGCGCCCCTTGCCGCTGCCACCGCCACTGCCACCGGGCCGGGTGGGCCCCTGCGGGGGGATGCGCAGATCGCCCGGGATGGGCGCCAGATCGAGTGCCTCGCGCACGAAGTCACGCAGCGATATCACCAGTTCGTGGGTGTGCACCGGCCGGCCCTGTGCCAGTTCCTCGGCGGCACGCGCGGCCAGGCGCACCTGTTCGTCGGTGCCCAGCAGCAGGATGTCGGACAGGGCAGCTTCGACCGCATCGCGGATGCGCCGGGCGCGGTCCGAGCGAGGCTCGGCGATGCCTTCGGCTTCTTCGCGCTGGCGCAGGTCACGGCGATGGGTGGGGTCCACGCCCAGTTCGCCGGTGAAGGAACCGCCCAGGGTCTTGTAGGCCGCCATCAGCGTGCGCAGGCGTTCGTTGATCTGCCGGTTCTCGCGCTCGCGGCGCTGCTGCAGGGTCTGCATCACCAGCAGGCGGATGCCCACGCCCAGCAGGGTGATCAGGACCAGGCCGGCCAGGGTGGACAGTACGCCCTGCCAGGAACTGAAATCGATACCGCGCATGCCCGGGGCTCCAGCGGGAAGAACCCGCATCTTGCCGCAAAGCCTGCCCCTGGAATGCGAAAGGCCCTCCCGCCCGGGGGGCGGAAGGGCCTTCTGTCACCGCGCGATTACTTGCGCTTGGCGACCTTGCGCACGGCCTTGGCCGGAGCCTTCTTGGCAACGGCCTTCTTGGCGACGACCTTCTTGGCCGGGGCCTTCTTGGCGGCAACCTTCTTCAGCGGGGCAGCCTTCTTGGCGACGGCCTTCTTGGCGACGGCGACCTTCTTGCCGACAACCTTCTTGGCAGCAGCGGTCTTCTTGGTGGCGACCTTCCTGGTGGCGGCGGCCTTCTTGCCGACGACCTTCTTGGCAGCGGCGGTCTTCTTGGTGGCGACCTTCCTGGTGGCGGCGACCTTCTTGCCGACAACCTTCTTCGCAGCCACGGCCTTCTTGCCGGCAACCTTCTTGGCGGCGACGGTCTTCTTGGCCACAGCCTTCTTGGCGGTAGCGACCTTCTTGCCGACAACCTTCTTGGCGGCCGCGGTCTTCTTGGCAACGGTCTTCTTGGCGACGGCAGCCTTCTTGGTGGCGGCCTTCTTCACAGTGGCGACCTTCTTGCCGGCAGCCTTGGTGGCGGCCTTGGTGGTCTTCTTGGCCGCAGCGGCCTTCTTGGTCACGGCCTTGCCGGCAGCCGCCTTCTTCTTGGCCACTTCCTTCTTCAGGGCAGCGGCTTCGGCCTTGGCGTTCTTCTTGGCCGTTTCCAGCTTCTGCTTCGCCTTGGCGACGGTCTTGCCGACCGACTTGGCAGCCTTCTCGGCCTTCTTGGCAACGGTCTTCTCGACCTTGACCACAGCCTTCTTGGCCTTGGCAACGCGGGTACCGGCAGCCTTGGTGGCGCGCTTGACGGTCTTCTTGACCGACTTCACGGCGTCTTCGGCGGCGTGGGCGATGGTCTCGCCAACGTTGGCGGCGGTTTCTTTAACGTTCTCGACGGCGTCGGTCACGACCGACACACCATTACCGTTGCTCATGTTGCCCTCCTGGGGGCCTGGATTGTCAAAACGGGGCGATGCTATACCGACATTGTCCATCGTGGAACGGGGCGCACATATCCAATCGCATCGGATGCGACGGCCCTGGTGTAAGCGACAGCCACTGCCAGGCCGACCTTCATTCAGAAAACCCCTTTATTTAAGTGCTACGCGATGATGCCCGCGTGTGCACGGGCATCCCGCCCGTGGCGCTGCATGGCCCGTGCATGAGATGCGCGGCAAGCGCCATGGCAGCGCCAGGATGCGCCGAACTGCGCAAGGTTCGGCGCGTGCAGGCATGCTGCAGAGGCACGCCTGCACGGTCGCCACGCGCGTCGCGAGCCGGTCTTTTTTCATGGGCCATTTATCCGGATCGCGACACACTCATTCAGCTTGTTCTACCGTATAGCCCTACGGCCCCACTCCACCGCCAGCGAACCGACTCCCATGCGACCGCTTCCCACCCTGCTCACGCTCGCAATCGCGGCTGCCTTCGGCGGCTTCGTCGCCACCGGCATCAACGCCCACCTGGACAACCGCGCCGATGCAGCGCCGCTTCCCGCCGCGCTGCCGACCAGTGCCGCGTTGCCGGCCGCGGTTGCCGGGCAGGCGGTACCGTCGCTGGCGCCGATGCTGGAAAAGGCCATGCCGGCCGTGGTCAGCGTCAACACCAAGCAGGTGGTGCGGGTGCGCAATCCGTTCTTCAACGACCCGTTCTTCCGCCGCCTGTTCCCGGACGTGCCGCAGGAACGCATCAACGAATCGCTCGGTTCGGGCGTCATCATCGATGCCAGCGAGGGCCTGGTGCTGACCAACCACCACGTCATCGACAACGCCGACGACGTGCAGGTGACCCTGGCCGACGGGCGCACGGTGAAGGCCGAATTCCTCGGTTCGGACCGCGACACCGACATCGCCCTGATCCGCATCCCGGCGCAGAACCTCACCGACATCAAGCTGGGCAACAGCGACCAGCTGCGGGTGGGCGACTTCGTGGTGGCCATTGGCAACCCGTTCGGTTTCAGCCAGACGGTGACCTCGGGCATTGTCTCGGCGGTGGGCCGCACCGGCATCCGCGGCCTGGGCTACCAGAACTTCATCCAGACCGATGCGTCGATCAACCCGGGCAATTCCGGTGGCGCGCTGGTCAACCTGCAGGGCCAGCTGGTCGGCATCAACACGGCCAGCTTCAACCCGCAGGGCAGCATGGCCGGCAACATCGGCCTGGGCCTGGCCATTCCGTCCAACCTGGCGCGCAGCGTGGTCGACCAGCTGGTCAAGCACGGCGTGGTGGTGCGCGGCACCCTGGGCGTGGAAGCACAGAACCTGAGTGCGCAGATCGCCCAGGGCC
Source organism: Stenotrophomonas sp. ZAC14D1_NAIMI4_1 (assembly GCF_003086775.1). Classification (NCBI taxonomy): domain Bacteria; kingdom Pseudomonadati; phylum Pseudomonadota; class Gammaproteobacteria; order Lysobacterales; family Lysobacteraceae; genus Stenotrophomonas; species Stenotrophomonas sp. ZAC14D1_NAIMI4_1. Next base: position 357,450 of record NZ_CP026001.1, on the reverse strand, counting down.
TGGGCCTGGGTGAAACGCGTGGCGCGCTGATCACCCGCGTACTGGCCGGCTCGGCCGCCGCTGCAGCCGGGCTGAAGCCGGGCGACGTGGTGGTGTCGGCCAATGGCCAGCGCGTGGACAGCGCCGAAGCGCTGCACAACGTCGAAGGCCTGGCCGCTGTCGGCAGCGTGCTGGCGCTGGACGTGCGCCGCGAAGGCAAGGCGGTGCAGGTCAAGGCCACGCTGAAGGAACAGGCACGCTCGGTCACCGGCGAAAGCCTGGACCCGCGCCTGACCGGCGCCACTTTCACCGACCTGCCCGAGTCGCTGCGCCAGTCCGGCGTGGGCGGCGTGCTGGTCAGCGAGGTCAAGCGCGGCAGCCGCGCGGCCAGCAACGGCCTGCAGCAGGGCGACATCATCGCCGAGGCCACGGTGGGCGAATTCGCTGACCTGGCCAGCTGGCGTGCCAACTTCCAGCAGCGCCCGGCCAACCTGGTGCTGCGCATCCTGCGCAACAATGGCCAGCAGCAGGGCCAGCTGGTGATGCGCTGATCGCCCCGCCGTAACACCCCCTATACCCGGCCGATGCTATTGCTGTACGCCCTATCGGCCGAACCCTTCGTTCGTCCCCCCATCGCAACAGGAGTGATTCGATGAGCCCCACCAATACCGAGAACCTGAAGGAACACCTGGGTGAAGCCGGTTCCCACCTGAAGCAGGCCGCCACCGCTGCCGGCGGTGCGATCAAGGGTGCAACCGGCGCCGCCGGTGACGAACTGCGCATCGGCAAGGCCAACGTCAAGGCCGAACTGTCCGACAGCGCGCTGTCCGGCCTGGCCGCTGCCGAATTCGGCGGTGCCGCTGCCAAGGAACAGGTCGACGCACTGATGGACAAGGGCAAGGACCTGGTCGACAGCGCCGCCGAGCTGATCCGCGAGCGTCCGCTGGCATCGTTCGGCGTGGCCTTCGCCGCTGGCTGGCTGATCGCCAAGCTGGCCAGCAGCAGCGACAAGTAAGCTGCGGCGTGAGCGAAGAGACCACGCAAGCACCCGATCCAGCGGCGACCCCGCCGCTGGACGAGAGCATCCGCCAGGTCGGCGCGGCAGGTAAGGCCACCGCCGATTCGGCCAGGAATTCGCTGCGCTCGCTGCGGCGGTTGGCTTCGGCCGACTTCGCCCTGGCCCGCAGCGCATTCGGCCGCGCCCTGGCCTGGGCCGGGGTGGGCATCGTCTTCGGGGCCTCGGCCTGGCTGCTGATGGCCGCCACCCTCATCGCCCTGCTGCAGAGCTGGGGTTTGAGCTGGCTGCAGGCCCTGCTGATCACCTCGCTGCTGAGCCTGGCCGTGACCGGCTATGCGATCTGGCGGGTGTCCTACTTCTTCCACCACACCGGCATGCATGCCACGCGGCGCCAGTTGTCGAAGCTGGGGCTGTTCGACGAGCCCAGCGAAGACGACCCCGATGCCGAGGTGCAGATTCCGGAGGGCAAGCCATGAAGTTCGGCGCGCTGCAGCGACGGGTGAAGCGCTGCGAACAGGTGATGGCCGTGCGCATGGCCGAAACCGAAGACAACTGGACCGTGCTCAGCCAGGTCTGGCGGCAGGGCTGGTCGCCGCTGCGCATCATCACCGTCGGCCTGGCCGGCGGTTTCCTGGCCGGCAAGCTGGAAGTACCGGGCAAGGTGAACGGTGCACGCTGGCTGCAGATGATCGGCTCGGTATCGAACCTGTTTGCCAGTGGCCAGGCGGCGTTTGCCGCCGCGATGGCTGCACACGCGGCCGATACGGCCGATGAAGCCGCCGACCAGGCCGATGAGGCGGCCGAGCAGATGGCCCCGCAGGCCGCAGCCCGCCCTGCCCCGCGCGCGGCTGCCACGCCCGAACCGGAACTGCGCGAACCACAGCCGGCCGAAGCGGCCACCGACGTCTCCGAGCGTTGACTCGACACACCCGCCGCGTTGATCGCGGCGGGCTGATAATGGGCCTCCCTTCCCGGTTGGTGCGTCGATGAGCGAGTCCCTGCTGTCCCCTGCGGCACCCCGACCGGACAACGCGGCGCCCCTGCCGCCGCCGTCGCGCCCACGCGGGCCGATGTCGCTGGTGGTGCTGGCCACCCTCGCCGTGGCCTTCACCCTGTGGGCCGCGCAGGACATCATCCTGCCGGTGCTGCTGGCCATGTTCTTTGCGCTGGTGGGCAACCCGATCCTGCGTTTCCTGCGCCGGCTGTGGATCCCGCGCGCGATCGGCGCGCTGCTGATCCTCGGCACCGGCCTGGGCGTGACCGCCTCGCTGGGCGTGCAGCTGATCGGCCCGGCGATGGACTGGGCGCAGGAAGCACCGCAGCAGCTGCGCAAGGTCGCCCGCCAGGTGCAGGACCTGACCAAGCCGGTGCAGCAGGCCAACCTGGCGGCGGAGAACTTCGCGCGCGTGGCCGGTGGCGAGAGCAACCGCAAGATCCAGGTCATCCGCACCCAGCTGGACGACCCCTACCGCATGCTGACCCGGGCCCCCAAGCTGGCCGCATCGGTGCTGGCAGTGGTGCTGCTCACCCTGTTTTTCATGATCTATGGCGAGAGCCTGCAACGCGCGGCCATCGCACTGTTCCCCAACCGCCAGCAACAACGGTTCACCACGGACATCCTGCGCTCGATCGAGCGCGAGGTCTCGCGCTACGTACTCACCATCAGCGTCATCAACACGCTGGTGGGCCTGGTGTTTGCCGGCGTGCTGATGCTGCTCGGCATCGGCCTGCAGGAGGCGCTGCTGTGGGGCACGGTGGCCGCGCTGCTGAACTTCGCGCCGTACGTGGGCCCGCTGATCGGCGTGGCGATGATGCTGCTGATGGGCTTCGTCGAGTTCCGCGACCCGCTGCAGGCCCTGCTGCCGGCTGCGGCCTACCTGGGCCTGCATACGCTGGAAGGGCAGCTGGTGACGCCGATCGTGCTGGGCCGGCAGATGAAGCTGTCACCGCTGGTGCTGATCCTGGCGCTGATGGTGTTCGGCTGGGCGTGGGGCATGGTCGGCCTGCTGCTGTCGGTGCCGCTGCTGGTCTGCATCAAGCTGGTGCTGGCCCGCCTGGAAGGCATGCAGGGCTGGGCGCGGCTGCTGGAATGAAAGCCCCGGCGGGCAGGCGTAGAATGGCCGGGTGAAATTTCCAGTCCAAGCCATCACCCTCGACCTCGACGACACGCTGTGGCCGTTCGCGCCGATCGGCGCCCGCATCGACGTGGTCCTGCACGAATGGATGTGCGAGCACAGTCCCGCCACCGCTGCCATGTACCCGGTGGCGGCGATGCGCGAACTGCGCGAGCGCTCCTTCCGCGACAACCCGCACCTGCACTTCGACCTGAGCGCATTGCGCCGGCTGACGATCCAGGAGGCGCTGCAGAACAGCGGCGCCAGCCTGGAGCTGCTGGAGCCGGCCTACGAAGTGTTCTATGCCGCGCGCAACCAGGTCGAGTACTACCCCGACGCGCTGGAGGCGCTGGCGCGCATCGCCGCGCGGGTGCCGGTCGCAGCGCTGAGCAACGGCAACGCCGACCTGGAGCGGATCGGCCTGTCGCATCTTTTCGCCTTCCAGCTGGGCGCGCGCGAACACGGCGCGGCCAAGCCGGAGGCCAGCATCTTCCATGCCGCCTGCGAGCGCCTGGGCGTGGCCCCGGCGCAGGTGCTGCACGTGGGCGACCATGTCGAGATGGACGTGGCCGGGGCGATCGCCGCTGGCCTGCGCGGTTGCTGGATCAACCGCGACGCCGCCACCTGGACCCATCCGCAGCTGCAGCCGGACCTGCAGTTCGACACCCTTACCGGCCTGGCCGACTGGTTGGACGCCAACCTTGATGCCGCCGACGAACACCGGAGTAACTGACGCATGAGCGAGATCATCGGCTTCACCGCCACTGCCACCGCCGCACTGCCGCTGCACGTGCTGGACCGCGACCAGTTCGCACGCTGGAAGGCCGCCCAGCCGGCTGCCCAGCAGGCGTGGCTGGACGCACAGGGCTTCACCGCCAGCGCCCACAGCGTGGCCCTGCTGCCCGGCGAGAATGGCCTGGCCGGTGCGGTGATCGGGGTGGGCGACCGCGCCGATGCCTACGCCTATGCACATGCCCCGCACGCCCTGCCTGAAGGCAGCGTGTGGCAGCTGGCCACCGAACTGCCGGCCGCCGAACAGGCGCTGCTGCAGCTGGGCTGGGGCCTGGGCAGCTACCGCTTCGACCGTTACCGCAAGCGCAACCGTGCACCGGCGCAGCTGCTGGCCAGCCCCGGCGCGGAAGTGGCCGACCTGATCGCCGCCAGCCTGCGCGTGCGCGACTGGGTCAACACCCCGACCGAAGACATGGGCCCGCAGCAGCTGGAAGACGCCGCGCGTGCGCTGGCCGACACCCATGGCGCGCAGGTCGAAGCGATCACCGGCGATGAACTGCTGAAGCAGAACTTCCCGGCCATCCATGCGGTGGGCCGTGCCTCGCACCGTGCGCCGCGCCTGATCGTGCTGCGCTGGGGCAAGGACAGCGACCCGGCGCTGGCGCTGGTCGGCAAGGGCGTCTGCTTCGACACCGGCGGCCTGGACATCAAGCCGGCCGACGGCATGCGCAACATGAAGAAGGACATGGGCGGCGCCGCCCACGCACTGGCTTTGGCCGGGCTGGTGATGGCCCAGCAGCTGCCGGTGCGCCTGACCCTGCTGATTTCGGCGGTGGAAAATGCAATCGGCCCCGATGCCTTCCGTCCGGGCGAGATCATCGCCACGCGCAAGGGCCTGAGCATCGAGATCGACAACACCGACGCCGAAGGCCGCCTGGTCCTGTGCGACGCGCTGACCTTCGCCGGCGAGCAGAAGCCCGACCTGGTGCTGGATTTCGCCACCCTCACCGGTGCGGCGCGCATTGCCCTGGGCCCGGACCTGCCGGCGCTGTTCAGCAATGACGACACGGTGGCCCAGCAGTGGCTGCAGGCCGGCGATGAGACCCGCGACCCGGTGTGGCGCATGCCGCTGTGGCGCCCGTACCTGCGTTACCTGAGCAGCGGCGTGGCCGACCTGGCCAATGCCGGCTCGCGCATGGCCGGCTCGGTGACCGCCGCGCTGTACCTGGAACGTTTCCTGGAAAACGACCAGCGCTGGGCACACCTGGACGTGTACGCCTGGAACGACGGCGAACGCCCGGGCCGTCCGGCCGGTGGCGAGGCCCTGGCCCTGCGTTCGGCCTGGGCGATGCTGAAAGCGCGGTACGCCTGAGCCTGCGCGCTCCCCTGCCCCACCGGCCTGGCCGGTGAGGCGGCGGGGCGGCGGCACGCGCTCCACGGTAGAGTCGACTGTCAGTCGACTGTCGCGCGCAGCGCGGGATTTTCCAGGGCCGGTCGGAGAGCAGTCGACCAACGGTCGACTCTACCGCTGCCGGGGCCGGGGCCGGGGCTGGCAAATCTGACGAAAAATTGAATTTCGGCCCCGGCCGGGTTCTGCGAGGATGTGCGGGTCGACCACCCACACGATCTGTGAAGGCAGGAACCCGACCATGTCGCTCTTCCGCTACACCCGCGCCGGCCAGACGCCCGGCGCACCGCGCGCCAATTCCCCGTTGCCCTGGATCGCCCTGATCGCCTTGATCCTGGGCGGCGTCGCGTTGGCGTTCGCCTGGCTGGCCGGCTGGATCGGCAACCGCCTCACCGCGCAGCGCTTCACCGACACCATCGAAGCCACCGGCCCGGCCCACCCGGGCTTCCGCCGCGCGCACAGCAAGGGCATCTGCGTGAGCGGCTGGTTCGAACCCAGCGCGCAGGCACCCACCCTGTCCAGCGCGCGGGTGTTCTCCCAGGCCCGCGTGCCGGTGATGGGCCGCCTGTCGATCGGTGGCGGCGACCCGTACGGCGCCGACAACACCGCCCGCGTGCGCAGCATGGCCGTGCAGATGGTCAGCGACGATGGCCAGGAATGGCGGATGGCGATGAACAGCTTCCCGTTCTTCGCGGTGCCCGACGCCGAGGCGTTCTACGAGCAGACCCGCGCGTCCATCCCCGACCCGGCCACCGGCAAGCCCGACCCGCAGAAGATGGCCGCCGTGCTGGCCAAATACCCCAGTGCGCAGGCCTTCCAGCAATGGGCGAAGACTGCGCCGTGGACCAGCAGCTGGGCCGACACCACCTACAACAGCGTCAACAGTTTCTGGTTCACCAACGCGCAGGGACAGAAGCGCGCGGTGCGCTGGCGCTGGCAGCCGCTGGCGCCGGTGGTGGAGATGGATGCGGACACGCGCAAGCAGGCCAGCGTCGATTTCCTCAGCCAGGAACTGCAGCAGCGCCTGGCCAAGGGCCCGGTGCAGTGGAACCTGGTGGTCAGCACCGCCGCGCCCGGCGATGCCATCGACGATCCGTCCACGCCATGGCCGGACACGCGCGACCAGGTGGTGGCCGGCGTGCTCAGCCTGGACCGCATGCAATCGCAGGAGGAAGGCGCCTGCGGCCAGATCAACTTCGACCCGTTGATCCTGCCCAGCGGCGTGCGCGGCAGTGACGACCCGATCCTGGCCGCGCGCTCGGCCGTGTACTCGCAGTCCTTCAACCGCCGCGAACGCGAACGCGCCGCCGGCAACGTCGAACAACCGAAGAAGGAGGCCGCACGATGAGTACCGGCAACGGCCACTTCAACCTGCTCGCGCGCATCCTGCACTGGACCATGGCGGTGATGATCCTGGCGATGCTGTTCGTCGGCGTCACCATGGTCGCATCGCTGCACCTGCGGCCGATGCTGGTCGACCTGCACCGCCCACTGGGCATCGCCATCCTCGTGCTGGTGCTGCTGCGCCTGTACAACCGCCTGCGCCATCGCCCGCCGCCGCTGCCGGCGGACCTGCCGGTGTGGCAGGCGCTGGCGGCCAAGGCATCGCACTGGATGCTGTACGGGCTGATGCTGGCGATGCCGCTGATCGGCTGGGCGATGCTTTCGGCCGGCGGCTACCCGATCACCCTGTGGGGCGGCGTGCACCTGCCGCCGATCGTGCCGCACACCCCGGCGCTGTATGCGGCCCTGCGCAACGCGCACAGCCTGCTGGCGTATGTGTTGTTCGCCACGGTGCTGATGCACGTGGGCGCGGCGCTGTTCCACCTGTGGGTGCGCCGCGATGGCGTGTTCCAGGCGATGGCGCGCGGAAAGGATTGAGCCGGGCCGCGAACTGGTAGCGCCGGGCCACGCCCGGCGGATCGTTTCGTCGCATGTGCAGGTGCAGGTCAAGGGCGGCCACTTCGCTCGCCGGGCATGGCCCGGCGCTACCGGCGCATCGCGCGCCTACAACCAGCCCTTCTGCCGGGCCAGCCGGTACGCCTCGATGCGGTTGGCCACGCCCAGCTTGCCGATGCATTCGGACAGGTAATTGCGCACGGTGCCGTGCGACAAGCCCAGCTGCTCGGCAATCTCGCTGGCGGTGCGGCCTTCGCCGGCCAGGCGCAGCACGCGCCGCTCGCGGTCGGTCAGCGGGTCGGCCTGCGACCATGCATCCATCGCCAGCTGCGGGTCGATCGCGCGGATGCCCTGCTGCACCTTGCGCAACGCGTCGGCCAGGTTCTCCGCCGGGGCGTCCTTCAACAGGTAGCCCAGCACCCCCGCTTCCAGCGCGCGGCGCAGGAAACCGGCGCGGGCGAAGGTGGTGACGATGACTACCTTGATCGGCAGTTCGTGGCGGGCAATGCGCTGGGCCAGCTCCAGGCCGGTCAGGCCGGGCATCTCGATGTCGGTCACCAGGATGTCCGGCTGCAGCTGCTGCAGCATGCGCCAGGCCGCCTCGCCATCGGCAGCGCTGCCCAGCACCTCGATGTCCGGTTCCAGGCCCAGCAGCGCCGACAGCGCGCCGCGCACCATCGCCTGGTCCTCGGCCAGCAGGATGCGGATCATGCCGCACCGCCCTGTGCCAGCGACGCCGGCGGGACCGGCGTGGTGGCCGCCGCCAGCGGCACGCGCAGGGTCAGCAGCGTGCCCTCGCCCTTGCCCGACTGCACCTGCAACTGGCCGCCCAGCGCGGCCACGCGCTCGCGCATGCCGCACATGCCGTTGCCCTCGGCCTGCAGGCCACCCCGTCCGTCATCGCGTATCTGCATCACCAGCTGCCGTCCTTCCTGCATGAACTCCACCCGTGCCTGGGTCGCCTGCGCATGGCGCACGATGTTGGTGGCCGCCTCGCGCAGCACCAGCGCCAGGCCGCGCTCCACCTCCACCGGCATCGGCGGCGGCACCGTGTAGTGCAGGTGCACCTGCTGGCATTCCAGCAGCAGCCGCGCCGAGGCCAGCTCGCCGGCCAGATCGCTGGCGCGGATGCCGGTAACCGCGCTGCGCACCTGCGCCAGCGCTTCGCGGGCAATGGCCTCGGCCTCGCCGATCTCCTGCCGCGCACGCGCGTCATCGCGGTCGTACAGCTTGCGCGCCAGTTCCAGCTTCAGCGTGATCAGCGACAGTGTGTGGCCCAGCAGATCGTGCAGGTCGCGGCCGATGCGCTCGCGCTCGGCGGTGGTGGCCAGCCGCCGCACTTCCTCCTGCGACAGCTGCAAGGCCACGTCGCGCTGCTGGCTCAACGCCTCCACGTTCACCACCAGGCCAACAATGAAGGACACCGCCGGCATCCACACCAGCGCCTGCCACGGGTAGCCGAAGTACAGCGCGGCGGCGCAGAACACGATGTTCAGCGCGGTCAGCTGCAGCAGGTACATCCACCAGCCACTGCGCCCGCTCATGCGCATCATCACGCAGCCGAACACGAAGTAGCTCAGGCCGGACGGATACCAGGGCAGCAGCACCAGCGACATCGCGACCATCGCCAGCGCATAGCGTGGGCCGTGGTGGCGCGGCGCCAGCATCACCCGCGCATACAGCAGCAGGAACAGCGGATAGCTGGCCAACGTGAGGAACAGCCAGCGCAGGGTGAAGCCATTGCCCAGCGCGGGGGTGAGGAAGATCCACACCGACCAGAGCAGGTGGATCGCACCGCTCCACGGCGATTTGCCCCGCCGCAGCAGGTCGGCCACGGCCGAATCCGGCGCGGGGCGCAGCAGCGACGCAAGCCGGTTCGATGGCACGGGCGGATCCAGGCGGGAACGTTCGCTGCCGATCATGCCAGTTCAGCCGACCCGGCGCAGGCGACGGCGCGCCAGCAGCAGCGCCGCCACGGTCACGCCCAGCAGCACCAGCAGATGCCCGGCGATGCTGCCCACCGCTGGCTGCCCCACCACGGGCAGTGCCAGCTGGGCCAGGTGCCAGGTCGGCCACAGCGGTGCCATCGTGGAAAACAGCTTCGGCAGCGCCGACAGCGGCAGCCACAGCCCCGACAACAGGGCCAGCGGCAGGTACACCAGGTTGACCATCGCCGGTGCCGCGCTGGCACTGGCATGGCTGCCGATCAGCAGGCCGATGGCGCCCAGCGGCAGCGCTGCCAGTGCCGCCACCGCCAGCAGCTGCAGGATCTGCTGCGCCTGCAGATGCACGCCGCCCAGGGTGCAGGCCACGGTGACCAGCAGCCCGGCCACCAGCAGCGCAAACAGCACCGCCATCGCCAGCCGCGCCAGCAGGGGCGCTGCGGCCGGCATCGGCAGCGCGCGCTTCAGGGTCAGCAGGCCACCCTCGCGGTCCAGCGCCAACTGCACGCCGAAGCCGAACAGGGCCGGTGCCATCGCGCCGAACACACAGTAGGTGGCCAGCAGGTACAGCGGCGCATGGCCACGCCCCAGCAGCACGCCGAACAACAGGTAGAACAGCACCGGGAACAGCAGCGAGGGCACGGCGAAGGCCGGCGTGCGCCAGGCCCGGCGCAGTTCGGCCTGCAACTCGGCGATGTACGGGCGCAGGACGGCACGCATGGACGGGCGCGGCGCAGCGAGGGAACGGGTCACGGTGTTCATGCAGCCTCCCGGGTCATGTCGAGGAAGGCGTCGGCCAGCGCCGCGCCCTGTACTTCCAGTTCCTGCAGCTGCGCATCGGTGGCCAGCAGGCGGGCCACCACCGGTTCGGCCGGGCTGGCCAACAGGTGCAGGTGCGCGCCATCACGCTGCACCTGCTGCACGCCCGGCCAGCGCTGCACGTCCTCCACCGCCAGGCTGCTGCGGCAGCGGATGCGGCGCGGCCGGTCGGCCAGGCGCAGTTCGGCCAGCGGCGCATCGGCCAGCACGCGGCCCTGTTCCAGCACCACCACCTGCTGTGCCAGTGCTTCGGCTTCCTCCAGGTAATGGGTGGTCAGCAGCACGCCGCAGCCTTCGGCCACCAGCTGCCGGATCGCCTGCCACATCACCTGCCGCGCCTGGATGTCCAGGCCGGTGGTGGGCTCATCCAGGAACAGTACGCGCGGGCGGCCGCACAGCGCGATGGCGAACTGCACCGTGCGCTGCTGGCCACCGGACAGCTGCCCATAGCGACGGCGGGCCAGATCCTGCAGGCCGGTGCGCTGCAGTACCTCCGCCAGCGGCATCGGCTCGGCGTAGCAGGCACTGGCCTGCGCCACCAGCTCATCCACCTGCAGCATCGGCGGCAGGCTGGTGCTCTGCAGCATCACGCCCAGCCCCAGGCGGCTGGCGCGCTGCTGCGGATCGCCACCGAGCAGTTCAACCTGCCCGGCATCGGCGCGGCGCAGGCCCAGCAGCACGCTGATCGCGGTACTCTTGCCAGCACCGTTGCGGCCCAGCAGGGCCAGGACCTGGCCGGCACGCACCTGCAGGTCGATACCCTGCAGCGCGGCATGGCCGGCGTAATGCACCTGCACCTGGTGCAGGCGGGCCAGTGGGGCCGTCGTGGGGGCTGCGGTCGGATCCATCGGTGCGGTACCGGTAGCGGGGACGTTGCCATCCTGTGCCGCGCCGGTCACGTTTCGCAGTGGCCGCCGTCAGCTCCATCGGGTGACAGCTGTCACTGCCATCCCGCCCCGTGCCACCTGCATGCTGTGCTGCACGCTTGCCCACCGGAACCGCCGCTGTCGCCCTTCCGGCCATATCCGCCCGAATGCCTGTGATGGAACGCAATGAACGCTTCTGCCGAGCTGTTGAAGGAACTCCGCATCGACCGCAAGAACCCGCCGCCGTCCTCCGGGGATGGCCCGGGCGGCCGCCGCTGGCTGTGGATCGCCCTGGTCGTCATCGTGCTGCTGCTGGCCGGCGGCGCCTTCCTGCTGTTCGGCCGCGAGCCGGCGCCTGAGGTCGAGACCGCACCGGCGGTGGCGATCCAGCAGGGAAGTGCCAGCAGTTCGGTGCTCGACGCCAGTGGCTACGTGGTGGCCCGGCGCATGGCCACGGTGTCGGCCAAGATCACCGGCAAGGTGCGCGAGGTGATGATCGAGGAAGGCATGCGGGTGGAGGCCGGCCAGATCATGGCCACGCTGGACCCGATCGATGCCGATGCACAGCGCAGCCTGTCCGCGTCGCAGGTGCAGGCCGCGCGTGCGCAGGTGGCCGGCCTGCAGGCGCAGCAGCGCCAGGCCGCCGCCGAAGCCAGCCGCCTGCAGGCACTGGTGGGCCAGCAGCTGGTCTCGCGTTCGCAGTACGACCAGGCCGTGGCCCAGCGTGACAGCGTGCGTGCACAGCTGGATACCGCCCAGCGCAACGTCAAGGTGGCCAGCGACCAGCTCGCCATCGCCGACCTCGGCGTGGACAACAACATCGTGCGCGCGCCGTTCTCCGGCGTGGTCACCGCCAAGGCCGCGCAGCCGGGCGAGATCGTCTCGCCGCTGTCGGCCGGCGGCGGCTTCACCCGTACCGGCATCGGCACCATCGTCGACATGGATTCGCTGGAAATCGAAGTGGAAGTGGGCGAAGCCTTCATCGGCCGCGTGCAGCCGAAGATGCCGGTGGAAGCCACGCTCAATGCCTACCCGGAATGGAAGATCCCCGGCGAGGTGATCGCCATCATCCCCACCGCCGATCGTGGCAAGGCGACGGTGAAGGTGCGCGTCGCACTGAAGGTGAAGGACCCGCGCATCGTGCCGGAGATGGGCGTGCGGGTCAGCTTCCTGGAGCAGGCGCAGCCGCAGGCCGCCGCCAGCAAGCCGCAGGGCGTGCGCGTGCCGGCCACCGCCGTGGTCGAGCGCGAAGGTGCCAGCGTGGCCTTCGTACTGGGCGATGCCGACCGCGTGCAGCAGCGCACCGTGCAGGCCGGCCAGGCGATGGGCAAGGACCGCCAGATCCTCAAGGGCGTGAGTGCGGGTGAACCGGTGGTGGTCAACCCACCGCAGACCCTGCGCGATGGCGCCAAGGTGCAACAGAAACAAGCGCAGTAACGGCCAGGCGCCCGCGTGGCGCCGCCGGCAGCACCGTTCGACGCACGCCTGCGGCTACCGCAGGCGCAGTGCCCCGTTTCCCGCCTTCCGTGGAGAACCACCCATGTCGACCCTGGTTTCACTGCGCAACATCACCAAGACCTACCAACGCGGCCCGGAAAAAGTGCAGGTGCTGCACGGCATTGATCTGGACATCGCCAGCGGCGACTTCGTCGCGCTGATGGGCCCGTCCGGTTCGGGCAAGACCACCCTGCTCAACCTCATCGGCGGCCTGGACAACCCCAGCGGCGGCGAGATCAGCATCGAAGGCGAGCGCATCGACCAGATGAGCGGCGGCCAGCTGTCCACCTGGCGCAGCCACCACGTCGGCTTCGTCTTCCAGTTCTACAACCTGATGCCGATGCTGACCGCGCAGAAGAACGTGGAACTGCCGCTGCTGCTGACCCACCTCAGCGCCGCCCAGCGCAAGCGCAATGCCGAGATCGCGCTGACCCTGGTCGGCCTCGCCGACCGCCGCAGCCACCGCCCCAACGAACTGTCCGGCGGCCAGCAGCAGCGCGTGGCGATCGCCCGCGCCATCGTCTCCGACCCGACCTTCCTGATCTGCGACGAACCCACCGGCGACCTCGACCGGCAGTCGGCCGAGGAGATCCTGGGCCTGCTGCAGCAGCTCAACCGCGAACACGGCAAGACCATCATCATGGTCACCCATGACCCGAAGGCCGCCGAATACGCCACCCACACGGTGCACCTGGACAAGGGCGAGCTGGCCGACGCCCCGCTGGCCCACTGACGGAGGCCCCGGCGATGAAATACTTTTCCCTTGTCTGGGCGCAGCTGTTCCGCAGCCGCACCCGGACCCTGCTGACCCTGCTCTCGGTGGTCGCCGCGTTCCTGCTGTTCGGCATGCTCGATTCGGTACGCGTGGCATTCAACTCCGGCGGCAGCGTGGAAGGTGCCAACCGCCTGGTCACCGCATCGCGCCTGTCGATCACCCAGTCGCTGCCGATCCGCCTGGAAACGCAGATCCGCCAGGTCGACGGCGTGCGCGACGTGGCCTATGGCATGTGGTTCGGCGGCATCTACCAGGACCCGAAGAACTTCTTCCCGAATTTCTCGGTGTCACCCAACTACTTCGATGTCTACCGCGAACTGCAGATCGACCCGGCGCAGCTGGAAGACTGGAAGCAGACCCGCACCGGTGCCATCGTCGGCGAGAGCCTGGCCAACCAGTTCGGCTGGAAGATCGGCGACACCATCCCGCTGCAGGCCACCATCTTCCCCCGCGGCGGCAGCAACGACTGGCCGCTGGAACTGAAGGGCATCTTCCGTTCCAAGGACCGCGCGCAGGCGGGCAACGAAGAACGCCAGTTGATGATGAACTGGAAGTACTTCGACGAATCCAACGACTACATCAAGAACCAGGTGAGCTGGTACACGATCACCCTGGACAACCCCGACCATGCCTCGCGGGTGGCCCAGGCCATCGATGCGATCTCGGCCAACTCCGACCACGAAACCAAGACCCAGACCGAATCGGCGTTCCAGCAGGCCTTCGTCAAGCAGTTCGCGGATATCGGCATGATCGTCACCTCGATCATGGGCGCGGTGTTCTTCACCCTGCTGCTGTTGACCGGCAACACCATGGCCCAGGCCGTGCGCGAGCGCATTCCCGAACTGGCCACGCTGAAGACGCTGGGCTTCAAGGATGGCACCGTGCTGACGCTGGTGATGGTCGAGTCGGTGCTGCTGATCGGGCTCGGTGGCCTGATCGGCATGGGCCTGGCCGCGCTGGTGCTGCCGGCCATCGCGCCGAAGAGCATGGGCATGCTGCCCCCGCACGTACCCACACCCACCTGGCTGGTGGGCGTGGGCCTGATCGTGGTGATCGGCATCGTGGTCGGGCTGCTGCCTGCGCTGCGGGCCAAGCGCCTGAAGATCGTCGATGCGCTGGCCGGCCGCTGAGGAGGACAACCAATGAACAAGCTCAAGAAGTGGTTGGGCAACGCGCTGACCGTGCTGTTGCTGGCGGTGGGCCTGGTGCTGTGGATCGGCCTGCCATGGTTTGGCGTGCTGGCCGTGGCCGTGCTGGTGGCGCTGTGGCTGCTGCTGACCCGCAGCGGCCGCCTGGCCCTGGCGGCCACCCGCATAGGCATCGCCAGCCTGCCGCAGCGCTGGGGCGCCTCCTCGGTGATCGTGGTCGGCATCGCCGGCGTGGTCGGCGTGCTGGTGGCGATGCTGGCGATGGGCGAAGGCTTCCAGGCCACGCTCAACAACACCGGCGATGACACCACCGCCATCGTGCTGCGGGGTGGTTCGCAGGCCGAGACCAACTCGGTCATCACCCGCGAACAGGTGCCCACGCTGTCCACCCTGCCCGGCATCACCCGCGATGGCGAAGGCCGGCCCCTGCTGTCACCGGAACTTTCGCAGGTGGTGAACCTGGTGTCGCGTGCCGATGGCACCGACGTCAATGCGCAGTTCCGCGGCGTCGGCCCACAGGCGTGGGCGGTGCATGACAAGGTCAAGATCGTGCAGGGCCGCAAGTTCGCCACCGGCCTGCGCGAGATCGTGGTCGGCCAGGGGGCGCAGGGCCAGTTCCGCAACATGGAGGTGGGCAAGACGCTGACCCTGGGCAACCAGGCCTGGACCGTGGTGGGTGTGTTTGCCACCGGCGATGCACATGATTCAGAACTGTGGACCGACGCCGATACGCTGGCCACCACCTACCAGCGCGGTGCATGGCAGTCGATCAGCGTGCGCACCGATGGCAAGGCGGGCTTCGAGCAGTTCAAGGCGGCGGTGGCTGCCGACCCGCGCCTGAAGCTGGACGTGGAAACCACGCGCGCCTACTACAGCAAGCAGGGCGGCGGCCTGACCAAGCTGATCGACATCCTCGGCAAGGTGATCGGCACGATCATGGCGGTGGGCGCGGTATTCGGCGCACTCAACACCATGTATGCCGCCGTGGCCACGCGTGCACGCGAGATCGCCACCATGCGTGCGATCGGCTTCCGCGGCCTGCCGGTGGTGACTGCGGTGATGCTGGAAACCATGCTGCTGGCGCTGCTGGGTGGATTGCTCGGCTGCGCCGTGGCCTGGTTGTTGTTCAACGGATACAGCGTGTCCACCATCGGCAGCAATTTCAGCGCGGTGGTGTTCAAGTTCCATGTATCGCCGGAGCTGCTGTGGAATGGGCTGAAGTGGGCGCTGGGCATCGGCCTGGTCGGTGGCCTGTTCCCGGCACTGCGCGCGGCGCGCCTGCCGATCACCACGGCGCTGCGCGAAACCTGATCAGCGCACACGTGTATGTGGTGATGGATGTGGAAGGGCGAAGCGAAGGCTTCGCCCTTTTTTGTTGGTCGTCATCCAAGCATGGCGTGGATCTACTGGTGCCCTATCCACGCATGGCGTGGATCTACCGGTGCTTCATCCACGCATGGCGTGGATCTACCGATGCCTCATCCACGCATGGCGTGGATCTACTGGTGCCTCATCCACGCATGGCGTGGATCTACCGGTGCTTCATCCACGCATGGCGTGGATCTACTGGTGCCCTATCCACGCATGGCGTGGATCTACCGGTGCTTCATCCACGCATGGCGTGGATCTACCCGTGCCTTGTCCACGCATGGCGTGGATCTACCCGTGCCTTGTCCACGCATGGCGTGGATCTACCGATGCGCCTGTCGATCGCGCGGGTGTCCGCATTCCAGTAGATCCACGCCATGCGTGGATGAACGCACGCACACCCTGCGCATTACAGATCATGCGATTGCGGCCGTTATCGGTGCCTCTGCGCATCGAAAACAGCACGCGCGTGACGCTGCGCACAGCCATCCTGTGGATTGTTGGTTGCGATTCATCTTCAACGCGATGAAACACGCAGGGACAAACAGTTACGAATGAAAACACTCTAGAATCCCGCCCCCCACGTTGGTTTGCAGTACCCCACGCGCCCACAGAACGGGCGCATGTTTTTTTCTGAAACACGAGATTTCACGGATGTCCCTGAAGACCACCCCGCTGCGCAACGCGATCGTCATCGCGCTGGCCGCCAGCTGCACCACCCCCGCCTTCGCACAGGATGCGGGCGACAACACCACCAACCTCGACCGCATCGAAATCACCGGCTCGCGCATCCGCCAGGCCAGTGTCGAGACCGCCCAGCCGGTGGTCGCGCTCAACCGCGCCGACATCGAGAAGAAGGGCTACGTCAACGTCGCCGACATCCTGCAGGACGTGACCGCTGCCGGCTCGCCGAGCATGAGCCGCGCGTCCTCGCTGACCTCCTCGCGCGACTTCGGTGGCATGTATGTCAGCCTGCGCGACCTGGGCCCGGAACGCAGCCTGGTGCTCATCGACGGCCGCCGCATGGGCGTCAGCGCCGGCGGTTACTCCGACCTGGCCTCGATCCCCTCGGCCATCGTCGAGCGCGTGGAAGTGCTGACCGACGGTGCCTCGGCGCTGTACGGCTCGGACGCCATCGCCGGTGTGGTCAACATCATCACCCGCAAGAACTTCGACGGTGGCGAAGCCAGCGTCTACGTCGGCCAGTACGGTGAAGGCGACGGCCAGAAGCGCTCCTACAGCGCCACCTTTGGCAAGACCTTCGACCGCGGCTGGTTCAGCGTCGGTGCCGAGCGCACCAAGGAAGACGAAGTGATGGGCGGCGCGCGCGAGTTCAGCCGCTACGTCAACGGCCCGCGCCACCCGAACGACGGCCTCAACGGCACCACGCCGTGGGGCAGCGTCACCGTCGGCGGCAAGCCGGTGACGGTCGGCCCGGGCGGCGACCCGACTGATGCAGCCAACTTCCACACGCTGAACCCGGCCGACGGTGCCAACACCAAGACCAACATGAGCCTGCTGACCGGCCTGGAGCGCACCTCGGTGTTCGCCAACGGCGGCTTCTCGGTCAACGACAACCTGCGCATCGTCGCCGACGCGCTGTACAGCAAGCGCGAATCAAGCAAGCACCTGGCCGGCTACCCGTACTCGGTCACCGCCGCACAGGCCCGCAACGGCACCCGTGCCGCCCTGTCCAAGGACAGCGCGTTCAACCTGTGGGGCCAGGACGTGCTGTTCTCGCACCGCACCGAAGAACTGCTGCGCGGCACCGAGAACAACCTGGAAACCAAGCGCGGCAGCCTGGGCCTGGAAGGCAGCTTCGAGACCGGCTCGCGCTACTGGGACTGGAACGTCAACTACACCTACAACCGCAATGAAGGCGAGCGCATCGGCACGGGCAGCATGTTCCAGCCGAACGTGAACCAGGCCGTCGGCCCGTCCTTCATCAAGGATGGCGTGGCCTACTGCGGTACCACCGATGCGATCATCGCCGGCTGCGTGCCGTGGAACCCGGCTGCACCGATGGGTTACACCGGCCCGGGCTCGCTGAGCAACCAGGACGTGCAGGACTACCTGTTCGCCCGCTTCGTGGACAAGAGCCAGACCACCACCAAGGTGGCCAGCGCCAACATCTCCGGTTCGCTGTTCACCCTGCCGGCCGGTGACTTGCTGACCGCGATGGGCTTCGAGCACCGCACCGAAGAAGCACGCTACACCCCGGACCTGATGGTGCAGAACGGCCAGATCGCCGGCACCAGCGGCAAGCCGACCCAGGGCGACTACTCGCTCAACGAGGTCTACCTGGAACTGCAGGTGCCGCTGCTGGCCGACATGGCCTTCGCCCGTGAGCTGTCGCTGGACGTGGCCGGTCGCTACTCGGATTACAACAACTTCGGCTCCACCACCAACAGCAAGTTCGGCGTGAAGTGGAAGCCGATCGACAGCCTGCTGGTGCGCGCCACCTACGGCACCGGCTTCCGTGCGCCCACCGTGGACGATCTGTACGGCGGCACCGTCAGCAGCCGTGACTCGTTCACCGACCCGTGCGACACCTCGTTCGGCACCGCCGCCACCAGCGCTGCGGTTGCTGCACGCTGCAAGGCCCTGAACGTGCCGGCCAACTTCCGCCAGCTCAACAGCGACGGCACCGTCGCCAGCAAGCCGGGCCAGCAGGCCACCACCGATTTCAGCTCGGGTTCCAACCCGGACCTGAAGCCGGAAACCGCCAAGACCTGGACCGTGGGCCTGGTCTACAGCCCGGACTTCGTGCAGGGCCTGGACGTCAGCCTGGACTGGTGGAAGATCCGCATCGACAACGCCATCGTCGGCGAGTCGGCCACCAACATCCTGGAACAGTGCTACGTGCAGGGTTCGGACGCTGCCTGCGGCCGCTTCACCCGCGGCAGCAACGGCCAGGTGAACGGGCTGGACCGCTCGCTGGTCAACGCCGGCTACCGCGAAACCGCCGGCTATGACATCAGCGCGCGCTACCGCCTGCCGGAAACCGCGTTCGGCAAGTTCGCCGTCACCTGGAACACTACCTACACCGACTACCTGGAGCAGCGTAACGACAACGCCACCACCACGCCGGTGGAGCAGCTGACCAGCTGGGGCGGCAACTTCCGCGTGCGCTCGACCTTCAACCTGGACTGGCAGTACGGCAACCTGGGCATCGGTTGGACCGCGCGCTACTACTCCAGCATGAAGGAGAAGTGCTCCTACATGGACGAGTGCAACATCCCGGGCTTCAGCTCGGCCTACACCGATGCCTCGCCGACCAACAAGGTGGGCTCGAACACCTTCCACGACCTGCAGGTGCGTTACAGCCTGCCGTGGGATGGCACCGTTTCGCTGGGCCTGAACAACGTGTTCGACCACCAGGGTCCGGTCATGTACAGCCAGCCGAACAGCAGCTTCGTCTACTACGGCGGCTTCGACATCGGTCGTTTCATGTACATGAAGTACCAGCAGCGCTTCTAAGCCTGCACCCGCGTTCCCGTTCCGGCCAACTCTCTCCTGGCCGGAGATGGAAGCAGAACGGCGCCCCTCGGGGCGCCGTTCTTTTTTGCCGGAACCGGGGTCGGATCCCTTCGCGATTACCGCTTCGCCGCCCGCATCGCGCGCACGTTCTCGCCGACGAACAGCACCAGCCCGGCCCAGATCACCGCGAAACCAATCGCCTTGCCGGTGTCGAATGCCTCGTGGAAGAAGAACACGCCCAGCAGCAGCTGCAGGCTCGGCGCGATGTACTGCAGGATGCCGACCAGCGACAGCGGAATGCGCTTCACCCCGTAGGCGAAGCCGATCAGCGGCACCGCGGTGACCACGCCACCGAAGACCAGCAGCAGGTCGTTGCGCAACCCCCAACCATGGAAGAACGCGCCGCCATGGCCGTTCTCTGCCCACACCGCAAACGCCAGCGCCGGCAGGAACAGGTACAGGCTTTCCACGCCCAGCCCGGCCACCGGATCCACCGACACCAGCTTGCGCAGCAGGCCGTACAGGCCGAACGAGCAGGCCAGCCCCAGCGCGATCCACGGCGGCGTGCCGGCATCGATGGTCAGCCAGGCCACGCCCACGGCGGCCATCGCCACGGCCACCCACTGCAGGCGGCGCAGGCGTTCCTTCAGCACCAGCACGCCCAGCAGCACGTTCACCAGCGGATTGATGAAGTAGCCCAGGCTGGTTTCAATCACATGCCCGGCGTTGACCGCCCAGATGTAAAGGCCCCAGTTGAAGGCGATGGTCAGGCTGGATACCGCCAGGATCGGCAGCGCGCGTGGCTGCGCGGCGATCTTCTGCCACCAGCCCAGGCGCGCGCTCAGCAGCAGCCATGCCACCACCAGCACCGTGGACCAGATGATGCGGTGGGCGATGATCTGGAACGAGGGCACCTCGTTGAGCAGGTGCCAGTACACCGGCACCAGCCCCCACAGCACGAAGGTGGAGGCGGTGACCAGCAACCCGCGGCGTTGTTCTTTCTCGTCCATGCTCATTTCTTCCAGGTCCGCGCCATGGTCAGCACCACCACGCCCAGCAGGATCACCGCCATGGCCAGGAAGTCGCGCCAGCCGAAATGCTCACCGTTCAGTGCCGCACCCAGCAGCACCGCAATCACCGGGTTCACGTACGCATAGCTGCCGGCCAGCGCCGGGCGCACGTTGTGCAGCAACCAGACGTACGCGGTGAAGGCCACGATGGAACCAAAGACACACAGGTAAGCCATGGCCAGCAGGCCGCTGGTATCGGGCAGCGTGGTCGGGCGCTCGCCCACCGCCAGGCCGATCAGCACCAGCAGCACGCCGCCGCAGATCATCTGCCCGGCGGCGGTCATGAACGGGCCGGGCAGATCCAGCCCGCGCGCCCACACCGAGCCGAAGGCCCAGCCGATCGGCGCGATCAGCAGCAGCACCAGCCCGGTCGGCGAGGCGGTCAGACTGCTGCCAGCGTTGAGCCAGACCACGCCGATGAAGCCCACCGCGATGCCCAGCCATTCACCACGGCTGGCGTGCTGGCCGCGCAGCGCCGAGAACAGCGCCATCCACAGCGGTACCGAGGCCACCGCCGTGGCCGCCAGGCCTGAAGAGACCTCGCGCTCTGCCAGCACCACCATGCCGTTGCCCAGCACCAGCATGGTCACGCCCATGATGACCAGGTTGCGCCACTGCCGCAGGGTCGGACGCGGCATCTTCCAGAACAGGCGCAGGGCCAGGTACATCAGGCCGCCGGCAATGATGAAGCGGCTGCCGGACACCATCGTGAGCGGCAGCGCGCCGCCGTGCAGGGCCTTGGCGATGCCCAGGTAGGTCGAGCCCCAGACCACGTAGACCAGCAGCAGCGCCAGCGCGACAAGGCCACCCCGGGGGGCAGCCGCAGAAGGAACAGGGGAAGCCGACATGACGCACCAGCAGGCAGGGGAAAACGGATTCTAGAAGGTTCGGGTGACGGAAATCACCCCGGTTCTGGAAGTGAGCTCGTAAGCCGACGGCCCAATCAGAGTTTCTGGCATCACGCATGGGCTAAAACCCGAGCGAGATCTTCCCCTGAGTACGGAATTCACAAGCGAAGCATGACGCTTTCTATCGGAGCTCCAGCAACTGAGATCCAGGTCATAAAAACCTTCTTCGCGATCATTGAAAACGGATCTGCCCAACATGAGTTGGGCCACCGATCTGTAAGGAGAAACCAATGGATGGCATTCCGCTCCCCCTCACCCCAGCCGTGGGTTTGGCTGGCACTTCAATGCTCTGCTCGCCGATTGAACCAGTAACGATTGCAGTCGCAATCGTCATCGCCGTTCTCCCCGTATGAGGAATATAGACATGAAACCCACCGCACTTCCGAGGCAACAGCACCCGGTTGGCATGCATGGCTCATGCATCCTGATCGAGACAACGGGAGCTGGCTGCGCAGCAGTTGGCGTCGTCGTCGGCATCCTGATCAATCGTGGCATTCACCCGATTTGAAGTAAATCGGCGGCGGGCCGGATTCCCGGCCCACCGCACTGGAGGCGGCATGGAACGTCCGAGGCAAATGCTTGACCTGGCTGATGATCCTTCCCAGCTTCAGAAACTGAAGACTGCTCATGGAAGGAATACCTCACTCCTCAGCGCACTTGAAGCGACAGGCCAAGCGAATCGAATTCGTGGCTGGAGCAAATGTATCCGCGGCGACGGCACCGTCGCGATGAATCGTAAGTTGATGCTATCCATCTGTCGGGAGTTCGATCTGCCGACTTTGAAGCAGCACTTCGGCAGAGAGTGCCAGAACCATCTTGAGAGCGCGCTCTACACAACGCCCGGGCGGTTCTTCGTCAAGCAACCTCTAGCGGGGATGGTCGTCTACAAGGACGAGCACGTGCAGATTCACTACATGCACAGGCCGCCACGTCAGCTCATTGCAGCTCCAGAGGGTGACACCGAGACAGGGATCACGATCATCGGGATGGACTCTCTGGTGCTGTTCGCGCAGACAGAGCATGTCAGCCACCAGACATTCTCCGTTGAGTGCGACGATGCAGCGGCGCCAGCACTTGGCCCTCCCTCCAGCGGGAACTCCCAATCAGGAGATTTCGTGTTTCTAGAGGGTGGTAGACAGGGAATGCGCCTGCTTAAAGGAGATGCGCCCACGTCGATGATCATTTGCCTCGCCGCGCAGCCGAGATGTGAAGCAACCAAGCACTTCTCCCTCAGGACCAGCCAACTGGTCGGCTGCACAGCAGCCAGTATCACTGACTCCCGCCTCCAGCTCATCGCTACGGCACTTGCCCAGCTAGGGGGTAGCGGAGCTGCAAGTTCGCTTCTTGATTTATCCCACCATCCGACGACGTTCGTGCGCTGGAATGCCCTCCGGGCGCTTTACCAGGTCGACCCCAAATCAGCATCTACTCGCCTGTCGGAGATGAGAGAAGGCGATCCGAGTGATGAGATAAGAAGCCTCGCGGCCCGTTCAATGGAACAAGGATGAAAATTCCATGCCCATCCAGATATTAGACCCGTCTACAGATTCGATCACGCTGACAGATCTTGTGGAGCACCTCGATCAATCGTCATTCGATCCACGTGACCAACACTCGATGATGGCGGTGGCCCCCATGCTCAAGAGGCTTGGAAACAACCGCACATTTCTCAGCGATGCCATTTGCGCCGAGCTCAAGGATTCGAAGGAAATCCAGGTCGACAACGACTACACACCACAGGTCATCATGCTTCACGCCCCCCAGTCTTCAGGTCAGAGCTACTTCATTCGTGCGTGCTTCTGGCCCGGGAAGAATGACGAAATTCTTGCTGCGAGCGGCCCCCAGGCGTTCTTCTACGGTGTTCCGCATGATCACAATTTCAACTTTCTGACGGTTGGCTACCAGGGACCTGGATACGAAAGCGACTACTTTGAGTACGACTACGCCTCGGTGGCTGGAATTCCTGGCGAGAACGTGGATCTTCGCTTCACCGAACGCTCGCGGTTGAAAAAGGGAAATGTGCTTCTGTACAGGGCATTCAGGGATGTACACCAGCAAATGGCACCCGATGAGTTTTCTGTGAGCATCAACATCATGGAGCACTCCCTGAGAAGCGTAACCATGGATCAGTATGAATTTGAACCTGGCACAGGGACGATCTCACAGATCATCAATCGGTCCAATGCATCCGCCCTGTTCATGATTGCCGCCGGAGATGCGGATGGAGAGGCGCAGCAGCTGCTGAGAGACGTGTTCCGATGTCATCCAATGGAGCGTGTACGTATGGCTGCCTTGGAGGCACTGGTCGCAAATTCTCGCAGCCATGAGGCATCAATGCAGTTGATCGCAATGGTGGAGAACCGTCACAGCCGTTTCATGCAATCTAGGGCTCGTCAAATTGCCGAGAGAATTGAGAAGGGAGCCTCAGATGCTGCACGCTGAACGCCTTTGCAAAAATTACGGATCACGCGTAGTCCTGCATGGCCTGGAAATGCAGGTCGATGCTGGACAAATCGTCGGAATCATAGGGGCCAATGGTGTCGGCAAGACGACGCTGTTCCGCGTCCTCTGCAACCTCATCCCGGCCGATTCCGGCGTCGTCTCAGTTGCTGGGAGTGAAAACGGAGCGCGGGCGCCATGGTGTGACATCGGCTATCTTCCAGAGTCCCGGAGCCTGTTCCCCGAGGTTACCGTTGGCCGGTCACTGGAGTTCTGGTCTGCCATGAGAGGCATGACGAGGTCGGATGCTGTCCGCGCACGTGACCTTTGGCTGGGCAAGATCGGGCTTCTAGATCGTGCTTCACACCGGGTTTCCAGCCTGTCAAAGGGCAACCTGCAGAAGCTTCAGGTTGCAGCCTGCATGCTTCATTCACCGAAGGTACTTGTACTGGATGAGCCTTTTTCAGGACTGGATCCGGCCAATCAGGTTGCGGTCGTCGACCTGATCTCGGCCGCAGCGCGTCAAGGCGCAGCGGTGGTCCTTTCAGCGCATCACATTGAACTTCTGCAGCGATTCTGTGGAAGGATCCTGGTGCTCAAGAACGCGCAACTCCAGCCTGCCAAAGCTGAGGACCTTCATCTGCCCGCGGGCGCTCATCACCGGGATGACACCGGCGATCCCCCGTCACAGGCATCGACGTCATGGGAGGACAGAGCATGCGCATGAGCCACTACGCCAGGGTCAGCGGCTTTGAGTTCAGACGGCACCTGGATATTCGAGGCGAGCTGGTTGGTCTGCTCCTGCTGGCAGTGATTGCTTTGGTGAAACTGGGAGGCGACGCCATTCTGGCGAAGGAGGCCGCGACCACCATCCAGATTTCTGCCGGAGGAACTCCGGTGGCCGGAATGAATGAGGGACGCTTCCAATTCGCCAACACCAAGGGCGATACCGCCACTAATGGACAGCCAACGCTATCGATGGAGTCCGGTGACTACGTACTCCGAATCGCACAGGCGCCGGGCTGGATTGCGGAGTTGCAACACAGCCTCGATTCGCTTCATCGTCAGCACTCGCTTCAGGCTCTCGGAGTTTCCGCCGACCAGCTGCGGCATGCTGAGTCACCGGCATCACTCAGGGTAGTGGATCTCTTCGGAGTACCGGCTCTCCCGAACTCATCACTCACCGCTATTTCGATCAGCATGGTTGTACTGACCACACTTGCCATTCTCGGTTGCCTGGGCATGTTGTTTCAGGGCTTGCTCAGTGAGCGCTTTGCTCATGTGACAGAAATGATCCTCAGTGCCTCTCCGCCGGGCTTCTGGCTCGACTGCAAAGTTGCAGCGTCGATCTGCCATGGAATGAAGACGATCACAATCTATGGCGTTTACGCGGCTTTTGCCTGGATGCTCATGTCGGAATCGACCAGTATGTTCGCAGACATTTCCGGCCGGAGTTGGGGCCTCGTAGTTGGCCTGTTGGCATTCTGTTTCCTGGGCCTGATGCTGTGGAACTGGTTCTTTGCCGCGTGCGCTACCGCAATCCGGTCACCCCATTCAGCATTCCGCAACACCCTCGCAGCCTTTCCTTTGACCATGATCATGATCGGCTTTGGCGGGCTAAAGGCCCCGGAGGGCCTATTCATGCAGGCCATGTCGCTCTTTCCGTTCACTTCAATGGCGGCAATGCCGATCCGCCTGCTCTACGTGGATGTGCCGAAGTGGCAGCTTCTGGTGTCGGTGGTACTTCTGGCAGCGAGTGCAGCCATTTTGAGGACCTGGGCCAGGAGAAACTTCAGAGACGCCATCGTTTCTCCGATCGACGGTTCGGCTTCAGCGCTTCATTGAGTCGATCATGTGACAAATGGGGACCACCGCGTACGACGATCTAGCTATGGTCCCTTCCCCCTCACGCTGTCACCCTGTGCGGTCCCCATGCCCTGCCCGCCCCTCCGGCACCCGGCGTTGACGTGGGATGCAGTACCTAGGAGGCTGGCTGGCAGCGCCCACGCGCGCCCCTGGCACCGATCTTTCCCGCATGGAAGCACCGCATCGAGGATCCTCACCCAGATGAGCACCACGTCCCAACCTGCTGTCCCCAGCACCGACGGCGCCGCGCTGCGCCGCTCGATCTCCAATACCCTCAAAGGCTCCGCCGGCAACCTGGTGGAGTGGTATGACGTCTACGTGTACTCGGTGTTCGCCGTGTACTTCGAATCGCAGTTCTTCTCGCCTGAAGACAAGAACTCCACGATGTACGTGTGGGCGATCTTCGCCGCCACCTTCCTGATGCGCCCGATCGGCGCCTGGTTCTTCGGCCGCTTCGCCGACCGCCACGGCCGCCGCCTGGCGCTTACCGTGTCGGTCACCCTGATGGCCGTCTGCTCCTTCCTCATCGCCATCACGCCCACGGCGGCCAGCATCGGCATCTGGGCGGCGATCATCCTGCTGTTCGCGCGCCTGCTGCAGGGCTTTGCCACCGGCGGCGAGTACGGCGCCAGCGCCACCTACATGTCCGAGGCTGCCATTCCCGGCCGCCGCGGCTTCCTGTCCTCGTTCCACTACGTCACCCTGGTCGGTGGCCACGTGCTGGCGCAGCTCACGCTGTTCCTGATGCTGAATTTCTGGGGCAAGCCGGAAATCTCCGAGTTCGGCTGGCGCATCGCGTTCGGCATCGGTGGCATCGCCGCAGTCGTGGTGTTCTGGCTGCGCCGGGGCATGGACGAGACGATGGAAGAGTCGTCGATCGAGGCCGCACGCGAAGGCAAGGCGAAGAAGTCCGGCTCGATGTACGAGCTGTTCGTGCACCAGTGGCGCCCGCTGCTGCTGTGCTTCCTGATCACCGCCGGCGGCACCATTGCCTTCTACACCTACTCGGTGAACGGCCCGAAGATGATCCAGAGCGCCTTCGCCGCCGATGATCCGATGACCGCCACCCTGGTCAACCTGGGCGTGCTGACGTTCCTGATGGTGCTGCAGCCGATCGGTGGCTGGCTGTCGGACATCATCGGCCGCAAGAGCCTGCTGGTGTTCTTCGGCGTGGGCGGCGTGCTGTACAGCTGGTACCTGATCACCCAGCTGCCGCACCAGCACGATGCCACCCTCGCCTTCCTCACCCTGGCGCTGGGCTTTGTCATCCTCACCGGCTACACCTCCATCAACGCGGTGGTGAAGGCCGAACTGTTCCCCACCCACATCCGTGCGCTGGGCGTGGGCCTGGGCTATGCGCTGGCCAACTCGCTGTTCGGTGGCACCGCGCCGCTGCTGTACCAGGGCGCGCTGAAGACCGGCCACGTTGACTGGTTCGCCATCTACGTCACCGCCACGATCGCGGTATCGTTGGTGGTCTATGTCTTCTTCCTCACCAACAAGGGCCCGAACTGGCTCGACGGCACCCGCAAGTAAGGGCGCTGTGTTGATGGCAGCCACCGGTGCAATGCCGGTGGCTGCTGCGTCTCCGGCGTCACCGCTGATGTGGATGGCGGTGGTGCTGGCCGCAGCCACGGCAGTGGCCTGGCTGCTGCGCCGCCCCAGTGCGCAGGCCGCGTGGCCGCGCATCGGCTTCGGGGTGGCATTGCTGGTGTTCGGTGCCGCGCTGGCGCTGCAGCTGGCGGTGGACCTGGGCAGCGGCCACAGCTCCCTGGCGATGAGTACCCACCCGCGCGGCGGGCAACTGCACCCGATGGGCATGCGCACGATGGTGGCGTGCTATCTGGCCGCGCTTGCTGCCAGCGGCTGGGGCGCGTGGAGGCTGTTGCGCCAGCGACGGTAGTGCCGGCCGCTGGCCGGCAACCGGCGACCGGCGACCGGTAGAGTCGACTGTTAGTCGACTGCTCTTCGATCAGGCTGCCAAGAACCCCGCGCTGCGCGGGTAGTCGACCAACGGTCGACTCTACCTCTGTCGTCGCACCGGATTGCCGGCCAGCGGCCGGCACTACCCCCTCAACGACGGGCGGCGTCGCTCTTCTCGCGGGCACCGTGGAATTCCGACGCCTTCTCCCACTGCGGCCAGCGGCGGCTGTTGGCCAGCTCGGCGCCCAGGTCGTAGACCAGCAGGGTGTCGGCAGCGTGGCCAGCCGGGTCCCAGCTCGGGGTCCAGGCATCGCAGGCCTGGTGGTAGCAGTCGGCGAAGTACTTCTCGCGCAGCGCGCGGCCGGCCTCGACGCCGCCGTCCAGCTTGTCCAGGCCCGGGCCGATGGTGATGGCCGGCACGCCCAGGCGGGCGAAGGCGAAGTGGTCGGCGCGGTAGAAGAAGCCCGCTTCCAGGTTCGGGTCGGGGCTGTAGCTGCGGCCACGGGCCTTGGCCACGCGTTCCAGGTCGCCTTCCAGCGACACCCGGCCCTTGCCCCACGACGCGATGTCACGCGTCGCACCGTCCGGGCTGAACATTTCGATGTTCAGCACGGCGGCGGTCTTTTCCAGCGGCGCCAGCGGGTGCGCGGCGTAGTAGCTTGCACCCAGCAGGCCCTTCTCCTCCGCAGTCAGGGCCACGAAGTACAGGCTGCGCTGCGGCTGCGGGCCGGCCGCGAACACGCGGCCCAGTTCCAGCACGGTGGCCACGCCGGTGGCGTTGTCGATGGCCCCGTGGCGGATGCGGTCACCCTTGGCATCGGGCTGGCCGATACCGAAGGCATCCCAGTGCGCCGAGAAGATCACGGCCTCATCGCCATGCTCGCCACCGGGCAGCTTGGCCACCACGTTGCGGGTCACCACCTGCTCGCGCTTCAGTGCGAAATCCACGCTCAGCTTCGCGTTGTCCAGCACCACCGGGCGGAAATCGGCCTGCATGGCCTTGCGCTTCTCGGCGTCGAAATCCAGGCCCGCGTCGGCGAAGATCGCCTCGGCCAGTTCGCGCTGCATCCAGCCACGCAGCGGCGTGTGCTGGGCCATCGCTTCGGCCTGGCCGCGTTCGATGTCGAACAGCGGCGAGGTGCCCGAGCTCTTCACCGTGGCCCAGCCGTAGGCGGCCGGCGCGGTCTCGTGCACGATCAGCACGCCCTCGGCGCCGCGGCGTGCGGCTTCCTCGAACTTGTAGGTCCAGCGGCCGTAGTAGGTCACTGCCTTGCCGTCGAACGCGCCCGGTGCATCGGCTTCGAAATCAGCGTCGTTGATCAGCACCACGGCGATCTTGCCGTGCAGGTCCACGTCCTTGTAATCGTTCCACTGGCGCTCGGGTGCATCGATGCCGTAGCCGACGAACACCAGCGGCGCGTTGTTGATCTGCACGCGCTTGCGCGGCTGCAGGCTCTGCAGCGTCACGTCCACGCCGTTGGCCAGCGTGCGCTTGCCCTTCTTCAGCTGCAGGCTGGCCTTGGCCGGGCCATCCAGCTGCGCACGCACCAGCGGCACCGGCTGCACCCAGCTGCCATCGGCACCACCGGGCTGCAGGCCGTAGCTGCGGAACTGCTCGATGAGGTACTGCACGGTGCGTTCTTCGCCTGCGCTGGCCGGTGCGCGGCCCTCGAACTCGTCCGAGGCCAGCACCCGCACGTGGCGCGACAGTGCCTGCGGATCGATGCCGCCGCCGGGCAGGTCGTTGGCCGCATGGGCCAGGCCCCCGACGAAGAGGCAGGACGACAGCAGCAACACGCGCATCGGATTCACGGCAATACCACGGCAGGAAGGGGAGTCACCAGAGTGTAACGTGGTCGTGACACCACGGCGCAGCCGTGCCGGTCAGCGTCGTGCGCGGTCCAGCCAGCACGCCAGGCCCTGCGCGTTGAGCTCGATGTCCATCGCCAGCACCTCGGCCACCGCGGCCTGGTCCAGTGCGCAGCCGTGCTGCTGCGCGCGTTCCAGGTACAGCGCCTGCAGCGCGGCCAGCAGGCAGCGGTGGCGGTCGGCGCGGCCATCGCACTGGCGGCCGATCGCCGCCATCGCATCGATCTGCTCGAACAGGTCGCCGGCCAGCTTTTCGACCTGCTGCACGCGGCCGTAGTGAGTCAGGTACATCGCCTGCGGGCCGTAGCCCAGCATGCGCTGGATCGAGGCCTTCATCGCCTCCGGGTCGAACTGCACCGGCGAGGAGGTGGGGAAGATGAAGGCGCCCTGCGCGCTGTCCAGCTCGCGGTAGGAAATGCCGAACGTATCGCCGGTGAACCAGCTGCGGCTGCGTGCATCCCACACGCAGTAGTGGTGCTGCGCGTGGCCCGGGGTGTGCAGCAGCAACAGCTCGCGGCCCGCCAGGTCGATGCGGTGGCCGTCATCGGCCACCACCACGCGGGCCTCGGGAATCGCTTCGATGCGGCCGTAGCTGCGGGCGATTTCCTCGGCGCCATAGACGGCGGTGGCACCGGCAATCAGCCGGGTCGGGTCGATCATGTGCGGCGCACCGCGGGGGTGCAGCACGGCCTTGGCATTGGGCAGCTGCTGCATCAGCAGGCCCGCACCACCGGCGTGGTCCAGGTGCACGTGGGTCAGCAGCAGCCAATCCACCGCCTCCACGCCCAGCCCGGCATCGGCCAGCGCCTGCAGCATGGCCGGCACGGACAGGCCGGTGCCGCAGTCGACGAACGCCGCACGGCCGTTTTCGACGATGAGGTAGGCGGCGTCGAAGTCGGGACGCTGGAAGCCGGTATCGATGGTGTGGATGCTGGGATCGGCGGTCATCGGCACGCACCTGGCAGGATCAGGAACAGACCCCCATGGTAGGCGCCAGCGCGGGCCCGGTTCGATGCGGCTTTGGTCGGGTAGTGCCGGCCGCTGGCCGGTTGTGGACGGGTCGGCGGCGGGTAGAGTCGACTGTCAGTCGACTTCGCGCGCAGCGCGGAATTTGGCGATGCCCGACAGGAGAGCAGTCGACCAACGGTCGACTCTACCGTTCCAGCCAGCGTGGCCGCAGCAGCAACGCCAGCACCAGCACCGCCAGGAACGCGCCATAGGCATACAACACGGCCAGCACCTGCGGCCAGATCGGTCCGGCGCGGGGCTGCACGCGGCCGATGTGATAGCCCCACAGCATCGAGCCGATGCTCAGGGCGAAGGCCAGCACCAGGGTGGTGGTATCGAACAGGCGCCGCCGCGCGGTGCGCGGCTGGCGCGGGAACAGCCAGTACAGGCTGCCCAGCAGCAGGAACCAGGGCAGGAACAGCAGCAGCGACAACCAGGCCATCGCAGACTCCATGTCATCGCGCCGGGGGCGCGCGGCCATCATGCCATGGGTGCAATGCCGTGGTGGTGCCGGCCGCTGGCCGGCATGTCCCGTGCGGTTGCCGGCCAGCGGCCGGCACTACCCGTCATTCGGCGCGCAGCACTGCCAGCGCGGCCAGCACGGCATCCACTTCGGCTTCCAGCTTGAACAGCTCGCTCTGCAGCTGGTCGCCCTGCTCGGCCTGCTTGATCACGGCAATCAGCTGGCCGGCATCGCGCGGCGAATCGAAGCCTTCGCTCTGGATCAGCAGCGTGCCGTCACCGGCGGTCAGCTTGAAGTAGAAGAGGCCGTCCTTTTCGCGGTACTGCTTGAACAGCGGCGGTGCCACGCGGGCCACGCCGGCGTCCTCGCTGGCGATGTCGCCGGCGCTGGACAGGTCACGCAGGCCCACCGCATGGCGCAGCTCTTCCAGCAGCGGTGCCGCCAGCTGCTCGCGCAGCTGCTGGCCACGGCGCTTGAGCAGCGCTTCGATCTTTTCCGGCTCGGCCATCAGCGCGTTGTAGCGCTCGCGCAGCGGCGACAGCTCGCCGTCGATGCGCTCGAACAGCTGCTGCTTGGCATCGCCCCAGCTGATACCGGCGGCGAACGCCTTGGCAAATTCAGCGGTCTGTTCCGGGGTGGCGAAGGCCTGGTACATCTGGAACAGCGCCGAGCCCTCGGTGTCCTTCGGCTCGCCCGGTGCGCGCGAATCGGTAAGGATCGAGAACACCAGCTTCTTCAGCTCCTCGCGCGGCACGAACAGCGGAATGGTGTTGTGGTAGCTCTTGCTCATCTTGCGGCCGTCCAGGCCGGCCAGCGTCGCCACCTGCTCGTCGATCACCACGTCCGGCAGCGGGAAGTACTCCTTGCCGTACACGTGGTTGAAGCGCTGGGCGAAATCGCGCGCCATTTCGATGTGCTGGATCTGGTCGCGGCCCACCGGCACCTGGTTGGCCTTGAAGATGAGGATGTCGGCGGCCATCAGCACCGGGTACATGAACAGGCCGGCGCTGACGCCCGCATCTTCATCCACGCCTTCTTCGCGGTTCTTGTCCACCGCCGCCTTGTAGGCATGCGCGCGGTTGAGGATGCCCTTGCTGGCGATGGCGGTGAGGAACCACATCAGCTCGGTGGTCTCGCGGATGTCGCTCTGGCGGTAGAACCACACGTGTTCCGGGTCCAGGCCACAGGCCAGCCAGCTGGCGGCAATCTCCAGGGTCGCGCGCTGGGTGCGCTGCGGGTCCTGCGACTTGATCAGGCTGTGCAGGTCGGCCAGGAAGAAGAAGCTCTCGATGTCCGGGGCGCGGCTGGCGGCAATGGCCGGACGGATGGCGCCAACGTAGTTGCCCAGGTGGGGCGTGCCGGAGGGGGTGATACCGGTAAGGACTCGGGTCGTCATGACTGCGTGGGGGTAACCTTCGATGAACGGGGCCAGTTTACCGCGCCCGTGACCAACCCCGTCAGGGCCTGCGGCGCGTTTGTTCACCCAACCCCGCTGGAGACGCCCGATGAAACGCCTGCTGCCCCTGCTGCTGATCCTGCCCCTGGCCGGCTTCCGCCCGGCCCCGCTGCCGCCGCCGGTCACCCAGGACGGCCCGGTCCGCATGACCCTGGTCGACCGCGACCGCGGCACCGAACTGCGCAGCTACCCGGCCGACGGCCAGCGCTGGGTGGCCGGCGATCGTGGCCATCGCTATGCGGTGCGCCTGTACAACGACAGCCCGCGCCGGGTGCTGGTGGTGTTGTCGGTGGATGGCATCAACGCCATTTCCGGCGAGGAGGCCAACCCCTCACAGACCGGCTACGTGCTCAACCCCGGCCAGCGCGCGGACATCACCGGCTGGCGCAAGAGCCAGGACGAGGTGGCCCAGTTCGTGTTCAGCAGCCCCGGCAACAGCTATGCCAGCCGCACCGGGCGGCCGGACAACGTGGGCGTGATCGGTATCGCGGTGTTCAACGAGCGCACCCAGTGGCGGCCGGAGCCGCGCCCCATCCTGCGCCGGCCGGCGTCGCCCGCACCCATGGCTGAAGCCTCTGCAGCCGCCGACAGCAGCGCCCGTGCCAGCCGTGCCGAAGGCTACGCGGCCAAGTCGCAGGCACCGGCACTGGGCACCGGCCACGGCGACCGCGAGACCTCGCAGGTGCGCGACACCACCTTCGACCGCGCCAGCCGCGATCCGTCCTACGTCAGCGAACTGCGCTACGACAGCGCACGCAACCTGCGCGCACGCGGCATCGTGCTGGATTCGCCCTCGCGCCTGCCACGCGAACCGCAGGCCTTCCCCAACCGTTACGTGCCCGACCCGCCCTCGCGCTGAGGCAGACAGCACGACGCCCGCACCATCACGGTACGGGCGCCGGGCTGTGGGGGCGCGCTGTGGGGGAAGCGCGACGGACCTTTACTTGAAGTCCGGATAATCCTTGCGGACGCTGTCGGAGAACTCGTGCACTTCCTTCTCCGCGCGGTCCTTGGCCCAGCCATAGCGTTCCTGCAGACGGCCGGCCAGATACTCGGCGTTGCCCTCGGCCACATCGAAATCGTCGTTGGTCAGATCGCCCCACTTGGCCTGTGCCTTGCCCTTGAGCTGCGACCACTTGCCGGAAATGATGTCTTTGTTCATTGCTGGAACCCTTGGTTGCAACGGCGTTCTTACCGTGGTTCCAGCTTCGCGCATCGGCTGTTGGCCAACGGTCAACCCGCAATGAAAAGCATGCTCACCTGCTTGAATGGTTCACTCCGCCTGCACCCTGGAAAGCGCGCACAAAAAAGGCCGGGACGTTGTCCCGGCCTCTTTCATTGGGCACCACCCCGGGCTCAGTTGCCCTTGGCGGCATCCTCAACCGACTGGCCTGCCTTCTGCACATCCTTGCCGGCGCCGGCAACGGTGTTGCAGCCAGCCAGCATGGCCACCGAGAACATCGACAACAGCATCAGGGCAACTACACGCTTCATGGTCTTCTCCTGGGGTTCGCCACTACATGGTTTTCATCGCGCTTGGCCATTCCCGCAGTGGAGTGGCCTTGCGTGAAGTGCAATCTGGCGTCTCCCGCGTGCAGCGAGTGTGAACAGGCTTCCAGGCCGTTCAGGTGCAGTCCGCTGACGCTCAGTCGCGCATCAGCGTGGACTTGCCGAACAGGCTTTCCACCAGGTCCACGGCAAGCTCGGCGGTCGCGTTCTGCTTGTCCAGCAGCGGGTTCAGTTCAACGATGTCCAACGAACCCATGCGGCCGCTGTCGGCAATCATCTCCATCACCAGCTGCGCCTCGCGATAATTCACTCCGCCCGGCACCGTGGTGCCCACGCCCGGGGCAATGCTCGGGTCGAGGAAATCCACATCGAAGCTGACGTGCAGGTGGGTGTTCTCGTCGATGCCGGCCAGTGCCGCTTCCACGGTGCGCTTCATGCCGTTCTCGTCGATGTAGCGCATGTCGTACACATCGACCTTGTGGGTCTTGATCAGGCGCTTCTCGTCCGGGTCCACCGAGCGGATGCCGATCTGGTGCATCTGCGCCGGGGTAATGGCCGGGCTGCTGCCACCCAGCTGGGTCAGCGCGTCCGGGCCGAGGCCGCACAGGCAGGCCACCGGCATGCCGTGGATGTTGCCCGACGGGGTGACATCGCTGGTGTTGAAATCCGAATGTGCATCCAGCCACAGCACGCGCAGGGTTTTGCCCTGTTCGCGGCACCAGCGGGCCACGGCGGTAATCGAACCGATGCCCAGGCAGTGGTCGCCGCCCAGCATGATCGGCATGCGCCCGGCCTGCAGTTCAGCGTAGCTGGCGTCCATCAGCGCGCGGTTCCAGGCCACCACCTCGTCCAGGTGGCGGTAGCCCTGCACCGGCGTGGTCCACGGGTTGCGCGGGCCGTCCAGGTTGCCCAGGTCGCGCACGTCCACGCCACGCGCCTCCAGCGCCTCCGGCAGGCCAGCCACGCGCAGGGCTTCCGGGCCAAGCCGTGCACCGCGATGGCCCGCGCCCACGTCGGTGGGCACGCCGATGAGGGTTACGGAAATGGGATGGGCCATGGGTGCCTCCTGCAGGCGAAAAAGAAGCACAGTCTAGCCAGAGGCATGTGACACCACTCGCGGCGGTGCAGCAGGAAAGCGGCCGATCAGCGGCGGCGCACCGGCGTCACGCTCTGCACCTCGCCGCTGTTGCGCAGCATGCACAGGAAGCGGCCATCGGGGTAATCGATGATCATCTCCTGGTAATCGCTGCCCACCGGCACCTGGGCCACCAGCGTGCCCTGTGCGCCCTTGCGCGTGTTGCAGGCCCCCAGCGCACTGCCACCGCTGGGTGCGCTGTACGCGGCGCGCGACGTGTTGCGGAACACCGCGCGGCAGCCGCCATTCACCCACACCGCGTGCCGCGACAGGCCCCAGTTCTGGCCCTGCTCGCAGCGCGTGCGGCTGATCTGGCGGGCAACTTCCACGTTGCCGCGCGTGTCCATCCCGCACGACACCTGGCGCTGGTCGATGGATTCGCAGGTGACCTCACTCGGCAGCGCCGCCCCCTCATCGTCATCGTGGTGGCGGCGGTCGTGCCGCTCCGTCGCGGCCGGTGCACCGCTGCCGCTGACCTGGCAGATGCCGTTGGCGCCGCCACGGCCGGTGTAGCTGATCTGCGGCGTGCCGTCGTCACCACTGGTGATCGACAGGGTCACGCCGCTCTGCGCATCGCGCGCTTCGAAATAGCGGTCGTTGAAGCGCTTCAGCGCCGCCTCCCGTCCCTGCACGTAGACCGGGCCGCCCTCGTCGGCGTGCACATCCAGGCCAACGGGGCAGCTTGCGTTGAAGAACGGCACGGCGGCCATGGCCGGGGCCGCGAAGGCGGCGCACAACAGTGCAGCGGTAAGGGAAACAGCGTGGCGACGCATGATGGATTCCCAAGGCGGCCCGGATGGGCGGATGGCGACAGTATGCGTCGGGAAGGGCGCGCCGGTCCGTGAGGAATATCAAGACCTCGATCGGCCATCGCGTGGCCGGGGCGTCACGGGCCGGCGCTATCATCCGGGCACCCCAAGGACGACCGGAACACCCGCATGGCCACCCCCAGCTTCGCCGCCGCCCAGCAGACCCTGCTTGAGCTGCAGCAGCGCATCCACACCTTCAGCCTGGACACCGCCAGCGAGTACGCGCTGGATATCGACGATCCGGCCGGGCCGTTGTGGCTGGCGCTGCAGACACGACTGACCGTGGCACCGCTGTACGGTGGCCTGCACGTGGAATTTTTCGGCAACCCGTGGGACGAACCGTTCGAATGGACGCTGGCCTGCCTGTCTGATCCGGGCGTGGCCGCTGCGGTCATGTCGCTGCGTTTCACCGGCGGGGATGAAGGCGCCAACGGCACCCGCGAATGGGCGTTCACCTCCCTGTTGGACAGCAACGTGCAGTTCCCGCGCCTGCGCTCGCTGGTCATCAGCCCCACCGCGCCGGAGCACCACAACACCTCGCTGATCCAGCGCGCGGGCTCGATCATGGAAGAGGCCGGCGAGATCGCCCGCTTCGCCAGCCGTGCCCCGCACCTGACCGAACTGGTGGTGCCCAACGCGCCGGATGCCCGCTTCTTCGACGTGCCACTGCCCCACCTGAACGTGCTGCAGATTGGCGGCGGCTACGACACCCAGCACTTCATCGAGCACCTGGCCGCATCGCGCAACCTTCCGGCACTGGGCCTGCTGGATTTCAGCGAATCCACCGAACTGCAGTTCACCTGGGCCGATGCACGGCAGGCCGATGCGGTGACACCGTTTGCCGCCTACGAACGGCTGTTCGCCAGTGACGCGTTCGCGGCGGTGCATATCTTCCGCCTGCGCAACAGCGCGCTCAGCGTGGCGCAGTTGCAGACGCTTCAGGCCCTGCGGCCGGGGTTGCAGTTCATGGTCATCCAGGCGGGCATGGGCGGTTACGTCAGCCATTTCGAGAAGAACGTGTTCCCGTGGGCGCATCTGGTGCCGGGCGATACCGGGCAGCGGTAACGGTCTGCTTGGCACCGCACTGAGGGTGTGCATGGCCTGGCGCGGCTGTTAAGCCAGCTTTGCGGTGCATGTGGGGCTTGGCTTCAAGCGTTGCGATGTTGGCGATCACGTCAGCACACCTCGAACGCGCTCGCGCACGTTGTCGCTTTTGCCATTTGAGCCGGAAAAACAGGCCAATCGCGATAATTCATTTTTCCTTTCGGAAACAGCGGATTCATCCGAACAATTGATTGGCGCGTCACGACTTTGCGTGCCCAAGATGAATTGCCACCCGCACCTGGTGGCCGGGACTTCCAAACCCGTGTTTTGATGAAGCAAGTTTGCGCTTGTCAGCCGACGTCGCCTGTATGTGGCGGCGTCGGCTGGCAATCCGTCTGCGGCTGTATGGCGGGCGGTGCGTGGGGGCCTTGTGCCCGCCGGCTCATCATTCCCGGTTTTGGAAGCCACGCATCGTCCGCCACCCTCAGTCGGTGGCATCTCCGTTACTGCCGAGGATGCCCGCATGTCCAAATCCCGCCACCCGTACCTGACTGCCACCCTGGGCGACGCCGCCACGCAGCTGCCGGCCGATCTGGCCCAGCCACTGGAGGACGCCTTCGCTGCCGCAAATGAAGTGCCCTGCACCATCACCCTGCGCAGCTGCCTGCAGAACATTGCCGCCGGCGATGCCGCGGATGGACAGCCCTGGCCGTTGCCAACCCGCACGCCTGGCCAGGCCGTCGACAACGCGCGCCGGGACCGCAGCGCCGCCGGGCTGGTCGCACTGCTGGAGCTGTATCACGCCAACGAACGTGTGCGCGTGGATGGCGAGGAAAAGGACGATATCGGCGACGGTGCGCGCGAAGGGCTCATGCTGGCCTGCCGGGGGCTGGCCGAATATGTGGCGTTGCAGTCACGGCCGGGGTGAGGCAGCGCACTCCGACTCACCGGCCTTGGTCACCACCTTTCCGGCCACGTCCACCATGCAGAAGCGGCCGTTGAACCAGCGGGATTGCGCCTCGTCCTTGTTGCCCGGCGTGCCCGGTGTGCGGCCCCAGAGTTCCACCTGGTAGCGCTTGCCGCTCTGCAGCGCGGGCGCGGGCGGTCCGCCTTCGCCGTAGGGCAGGCACTGCCCCGGCGGCAGCGGCGGTTCGGCAGACCCGGACTGCAGGAAGTCACGTTCCCAGATCGGCGCGCCGCCCGTGCCGACTTCCATCACCGAAACACCGGTGATGAGCGGCGCGTTGGCGCGCGTTTCGCGGGTATCGGGCACGCCAAAACACGGCACACCGCCACGGTCCTGGATGGTCGCCTGCTGGTAGCGCCCGGCGGGCGACGAACAGCTGGCCATCATCGGCAGCAGCAGGCCCAGCAGCGCGACCGGCACTCGCAGTTGCATCATCGGGTTGTCCTCGGCAGGTTGTCCTTGCTGCTGCGGTCGGCAAGGAACGGGGAAAGCGTGCGTTCCAGCTGTGCGCCGATGCCGGCCACCGCGCGATATCGGGTGTTGTTCATGCGCGACTGTGAGCCACGGAAGGTGACGAGGAAGTAATCGGCCAGCATGTCACCCTGCGCCTCCATGTTGTAGTCGTGGAACAGGCGCGTTTCATCCAGCACGTAGTCATAGCTCATGCCCGGCCTCGGCCCGCGCACGAGTTTGACGTTGTAGCCGAGCTGGTACTGCCAGACATGCGTCATCTCGTGGATGAAGAACTGCTGGTTACCGATGCTGTCGGCGGAGAAGTCATCGAGGTAGATGCCTTTGGGGAAGTACATTTCGCCGTTCGGGGTAACAGCGGTGTTCTTGTCCTGGAAGCCGAAAAACAGCCAATAGCCGTGGTTGTGGACCTTTACGCTGCTGTAGTCGACTGCATTGCCGAACACCAGCCGTGCCATCTCGATCTCGCCCGGGGTCAGGCTGCGCTCATGGCCCGGCGCACTCACCGGCACGACCGAGGTGCCCATTTCATCGGAGGTGGTCATCACCCCATCAAGCTCGAAGACCTCCTTGGCGTCGGCGCTGGCCGGCGACGTGCGTGCGCAGCAGCCCGTCGGCTGCTCGGGTGGATGCAGCTCGGCACGCGCGATGGGCTGGCTCTGGCCGGATGACACGCGTGCCGTTTCGCCCTGTTCATTGGTGGTGCCGTTGATGGACTGGCCATCGGCCAGGTGCAGCGTGTACGGCACATTCGCCAACGGTGTGCCCTGCGAGCCGACGAAGCGGACCGCCTGGTCATACGCAGGCAGCACCTTGCTGGCGAGCGGCGCCACGGCGCCCACGATGGCGGCGACCTTGCCGGCGGCACCTGAGCTTGCGCCTGCACCGCCCGCGGCCGCGCCCGCACCGCCACCGCCACCGCCACCGCCGGTGACATGCACCACGGACTGCTGGCTGGACAACACCCGGCAGCCACAGGCAAGCGCGCTGCCATGCAAGGCAACCGGCTGGCCATCGACCATCAGCGTGGCATCGCCTTCGACAATCGCGAAGACGCCTTTATGCAGACTTGGGCAGGTTGCCTTGTCCCCGATACGTGCGACGCCCTTGCCGGCAACATCGGTGTCCCCCGAGGCGGTGATCACCCGACCGCCGCTGGAGGTAACGTCCCCCATCACAATCCAGTTCCGTGCCATGTCCGTCATCCGTTGCAGACCGGGCCCATCATGCGACGAATCTGGCGGGCTCAACTGAATAGGCGGCTGGGGGAATCCTGCAAGGATCAGCAGGCGCTCTTTGCCGCCGGCGTCTTGGCCGCCTTGCGTGCGGGCCGGCGTGCGGGCTTGGTCGGCTTGCCGTCGCTCTTGATCGGCACAAGGCTCAGCCGGAACCCCAGCGACTTTGCCAGCTTGCTGAGATTGCCCAGGGTGGGATTTCCTTCACCACGCAGCATCTTGTACAGGGTTTCGCGGGCGATACCGGTCGTGCGTGCAAGATCAGCAATGTTGCGCGCCCGTGCCACCACCCCCAGCACCGATGCGATGAAGGCTGCATCGTCGGGCGCTTCCTCGAGCGCAGCTTCAATGAAGTGAACGATGTCCTGGTCGTCGTGCAGGTGTTCGGCCGCGTCCCAGTCATGCAGTTCCAGTGTGTTTTTCATGGCAGCCTGCCTTGTCTGTTGTCACGTGCAGCGTGTGGAAAAGTGTGGAATCAGAGCAGGCCCGCCAGTACGCGAGCGCGCTCGATGTCCCGGGTCTGACTGTCTTTGTCGAATGGCATGACGCATCCGCCCCTGGCCGAGCGGCTGCAGTGTCGGAATTGGCGTGATCCGTCCAGCCATAGACGGCGTCGTCAAGCCTGCAAAATTACTAGTGCCGGGCTCATTCTGAGGGACTCTCGCTCGATGTTGGGACGTAAGCTTGATTGAAGCTGCGAGCCTACGTGCGTGACGCCAGTGTGCCTGAAGCGGCAGGATGATGTTCACTCCACCAATGGAGGCAGCACAGCGATACTGCTAATTGGTAGGAGAGGCACGCTGGGGAGCACGGTACGACTGCGTGGCGCTCGGATTGAGGGGTTCCCCGCTCTCGGCAGTACTGCTTTCCTTGTATATCGCTCACATGCTGGTCGCACTTAGGGCGTGCGGCATTGTCCACGGTTACGGAGCATGGCATCCGCCGCTGTTCATTCTCGCAAGCGCTCACGCGCTTCATGTCAGGACGTCGGATGTCATTTGGCGCGCTACCGCATACTGAATTCACCACTGTAGATAGGAGTTGGAAATGAAGGAGATATTCCTGATTGTGGCGTTGGTTGGTCTCGCCGGATGTTCCCCACCCCCGGCGGCTCAGGACAGCGAGGTAGCAGCTTCCGAAGCTGATGACACATCGCGCGAGAACTCGATAGATCCGGCGGCCGTAATGAAGCTGCATCCGAAAGTTGTCGCCGTCGATACCCAACCGTTCGCTACGCCACCGCGACTTGTGATAACGCTCAAGGGCGACGGGTGGGGCGAGTCGGACATCCTTCCTGGATTCGCTCGGGACGCAAATTATGTACTCAAAAAGATGGCAAAGAAGAAGCTGATTCCGGCTGACCACGGCATCACCTTCATCCTCCGGATTGAAGCGAAATCCGGAGACAAGATGCTCGACCTCAATGTCCTGCATCTCTCGGTTGACCAGCCCGTTGTGGAATCCATCGCCGACGGTGCCAGTATCAGCGCACAAGTGTTTCTGAATACTTCGGACGTTAGCTTCAATGGCCGAATGGGGCGCGTCATCACACAGCGATTCTGCGCCGACGACAAGTATCAAGGCGCAGGCGGCGTGCTGCGTACCGCGGAATTCTGTGCCAAGGCGCTTGGCGATCAGGATTTGTCTTCCACCTGATCGTCAGCAGCCCATTATCCGGCGCGCTTTGGTCAGCAGTTGCTCCGGCTTTACTCCCACTTGTTGTCCTGCACTCGGTCGACCTAAGATCAAGCCGTAGCAACGAATTGGCCCATCGAGCGATGCGCTATAGATGTTTCGTATAGCCGGGCGCAGATGCCAGGTTGCCAGATGACGAGCGCCCGAATGATTCCCGACGTAGTACCCAACAAAGTAGTTGTTCTCTCTGGGTCCGGCCTGAGCGCGGAAAGCGGCTTGCCTACATTCCGCGATTCGCACGGCCTCTGGAACAATTATTCGTGGC
Source organism: Stenotrophomonas sp. ZAC14D1_NAIMI4_1 (assembly GCF_003086775.1). Taxonomy (NCBI): domain Bacteria; kingdom Pseudomonadati; phylum Pseudomonadota; class Gammaproteobacteria; order Lysobacterales; family Lysobacteraceae; genus Stenotrophomonas; species Stenotrophomonas sp. ZAC14D1_NAIMI4_1. The sequence continues at coordinate 316,272 of NZ_CP026001.1, read as the reverse complement.
AGGAGGTGGCCAGCCCTGAGGGCTGGAGGCTTCGCCCAGAAGCCGTCTTGGCCTTTTACAACGAGCGTCGCCTGAAGGCATGGAACGCGTTGCCAAATGCCGCACACTCCGCGATCGCGTCCTTGGAATCGGCCTTTGATGTAGTCGTGATTACCCAGAACGTCGATGAGCTTCACGAGCGCGCGGGCTCCAGCAACGTGATTCATCTACATGGCCAACTTGCCTATGCGCGTAGCACGTCGGACAGCCCGAAGCGCTACCGTATCGAGGACTCCTCGATTTCGCTTGGGCAGCTGTGCGAAGACGGGACGCAGCTCAGGCCTGACATTGTCTGGTTCGGGGAAGAAACGCAGCACATGGATGAGGCGCGATGGCATGTATCCACCGCAGCAAAGGTCCTTGTCATAGGCACATCACTTGCCGTGTACCCGGCGGCTTCGCTGGTCAAGGCTGCGCGCGGCAGGGCCGAGAAAGTGCTGGTCTCGCTCGAGATGGATAGGATTCCCTATGGGTTTACCTACCTGCAGGGCTTGGCAACCACTGTGACTCCTCGCCTGGCCCAAAAGTGGCTCACTGGCACGAGTGAAGGCTCAAACAGCGCCCCGTGAGGCGTGAAGTTGTTGGTGCCGCTTATCCGAATCGAACGGATGACCTACTGTTTACAAGACAGTTGCTCTACCAACTGAGCTAAAGCGGCATGGGTGCTTCACCGGCGGCAGCGCCGCGGTGGGGCGATTCTAGCGCAGTCGCGTGCATTCCAGCGACCGCTGCTGCGCGGCGCCGCTGCGCTGCTGCACCTGCTTCGGTTCGCTGCCGGCGGCCAGCTGCCCTTCCAGCCACCACTGCCCGGCGTCGCCACTGGCCACCAGGCGCGGCTGGAAGCCGGCGGCTTTCACGGCGGCAATGCGGCGCTCGGCGCCCTCGCGGTTGCGGTACTGGCCCAGGGCGATGGCGTTGCTCTCTTCGCCCTGGCTGATGATGTAGTAATCGCTGAGACCGGCGGCGACGATGCGCTTGACCGTGGCCTGCGCCTCCTCGCGGCTGGCGGCGACTGGCAGCAGCACGCGGTAGCGGGTGCTGCCGCTGGCGGCGGGCTGTTCGCGCAGGCGCGCCGGGGCCAGCAGGCTGCCGGCGCGGCCTTGCGCGGCCACGGCGGCGGCGCGGTCGGCAAACGGGCCCAAGGCGACGCAGCGCGGCGGTGCGGCGGGCTTCTCGGCAGCGGGCTTCGCTATGGCTGGCGTTTCAACCACCGGCGCAGCGGGCTTGGCGGCGGCAGCCACGGCGGGTGCTGGGTTGGCAGCGGGGGCGGTTTCGGCGGGCGGCGGTGTCGCCGGTGCCGGTGCCTCAGTGGCCGCCACGGCGGCGCTGGGCGCGGCTTCGCGCTCCTGCAGGGCTTCGGTGGGCGTGGCGGCGCTGGTCTGGGCCACGGCAGCGGCATCGGTGCCACCCGGCAGCCAGCGCAGCTCGGCCACGCCGGTGGCGGGCTGGGGCGGCGTGGCCGGCGCGGGTTCACTGCGCAGCAGCCACCAGCTGGCGACGCCTACGTTGAGGATGGCCAGCACGACAATCAGGGCACGGGTCAGCATGCTGCCGATACTAGCCTGCGGGCTGGTGCACCGCCCAGCGGGCGAGGCCGTCCAGCACCAGCGACGGGTGGTAGTCGGCGCCGTCCAGCAACGGCATCAGCGCGGGTGCGCCGCCGCCATGCACCAGCAGCGCGGGGGCCACGCCCAGCAGCGCCTGCGCGTGGCGGGCGCTGCGTTCCACCAGCGCCACGGCAGCACCGTCGCAGCCGGAGGCCAGCGCATCGACGGTGTCGTTGGCGAATTCGCTGTAGTCGCCCCCACTGGCCGGCAGCTGCACCGCACGCGCGTGCAGCGCTTCGCGCATGGTAGTGGGCGAAGCGGAAATGCGGCCACCGTGGTGCTGGCCGTCGGCGTCGAGCAGATCGATGGTCAGCGCGGTGCCCACGCCCACCACCAGCACCGGGCGGCGCGCGGTAGCGGCGGCCAGCAGTGCGAGGAAACGATCGACGCCGAATTTTTCCGGCTTGGCGTAGGCAATGCGCACGCCCGCGCATTCGGCACTGGTGCGCACCACGCGCACATCGCCGAAGCGGGCCTGCAGCTGCTGCAGCATGGCGGTGGTCAGCGACGGTGCGGCCACGCTGGCAACAAAGGCGGTGCCGCCCGTGGGCAGGCTGTGCGGCGGCTGTGCGGCCATGCCTTCGGCGCCATGCGCCCAGGCCTGCACATCGCCGGCACGGTCACCCTGCAATGGCGCGAACTTGAAGCGCGAATTGCCAAGGTCGAACAACCAATCGCTCATGCCTTCCTCACGCTCACTTCGCCGGCGTGCAGCAGGCGCTCGTGGCCATCGATGCGCACGCGCAGGGCGCCGTCATCGGCCAGGCCCAGAGCGGTGCCGTGCTGCCATTGGCCTTCCAGTTCCACGCGCACCTCGCGGCCGGCCAGCATGTCGAAGGCGGCATAGCGCGGCAGGAACGGGGCCAGGCCCTCGCGGTCGAAGACCTCCAGTGCCGGCAGCAGGCGCGCCAGCACGGCGGCCACCACCACGTTGCGGTCCACGTGGGTACCGGCCAGGGTGTCCAGGTCCACCCACGGCTGGGTGATCTGTTCGGCGAAGGCCGGCGGCATGTGCACGTTGATGCCGATACCGATGACGGCACGCGCCGGGCCGGCGTACTCGCCGCCGCCCTCGGCCAGCAGGCCGACCAGCTTGCGGCCGTCCACCAGCACGTCGTTGGGCCACTTCAGCTGCGCCTGGGTGTAGCCCAGGTCGTGCAGGGCCTCGGCCACGGCGATGCCGGCCACCAGGCTGAGCCCAGCCAGGCGGCCCAGGCCGCCGGAGAACAGCCGCAGCACCGAGAGATAGACGTGGGCAGCCAGCGGCGAGGCCCAGCTGCGGCCGCGACGGCCACGGCCGCCGGTCTGGCGCTCGGCCAGCAGGGCGCAAACGCCGCGCTGTGGCGCGCTGCAACGCAGCAATTCGGCATTGGTGGAATCCACCGTCCAGGCCACCTGCAGCTCATGCAACAGGGCCACGGCGTCGTCGGGCAGGTGCGCGCGGATGGCCGCCGGGTCCAGCAGCTCCAGCGGCTGGCTCAGGCCATAGCCCTCGCCTGCACGGCCTTCGATGCCCACACCGGCAGCCCTAAGTCCTTGAATGCGCTTCCAAATGGCCGCCCGGGTCTGGCCCAGCTCACGGGCCAGGGCGTCGCCGGACAGGCGACCGGCAGCGAGTTTGGCCAGCAATTGGCGATCGTCCACGGCAGCTTCCACAAGGTCAGAACGGAATTATGCGGGAAAGCCGCCAGCGACGCCCGCGGGGTGCCGGGGGCGGGGCTTCCAATCCGGGGCCGGGTTCGGGCTAGAATCGGGAACTCACCCTCCCTTAACGTGGATGTCGTCAATGCGCCGTTATGCCCATTGCCTGATCCTGCTGACGATGCCCTTTGCGGCGTCGGCGACGGCATCGCTGGACGACAGCCGTGGGGGCTGCGTGTACTCCACCCCGGACGCCGCTTCGCAGCGTGCCGCCACGTCCACCGCTTCGGCCACCGCAGCCAAGCCGGCGCCGGTACGGCCGGCGGCCAGCAGCGCCACCAGCAGTGGCGGCGGTGGCAGCGATGACGATGTGCTGCAGCGCATCCGCGCGCCGAAGTGGCACAGCTACCTGCCGGGTATGTTCCGCTGATCAAGTCGTTGCTGCAGTGGCTGCGGCCTGCGCCGCGGCCGATCGAAGATGCGGTGTGGAATGAAGCCTGCGGCCGCGCCGCCTGGCTGCGGGGCCTTGGCGATGCGCGCCGCGCGCGCCTGCGCGTGCTGGCCACCCGCTTCCTGCATGAGAAGACCATCACCCCGATTGGCGAGCTGCAGCTGCAGGTGGCCGATGGCGTGCTGCTGGCCGCGCTGTGCTGCCTGCCGCTGCTGGAGTTCGGCGAGGTCGGGCTGGAGGGCTGGTCGCAGCTGATCGTCTACCCCGACGCCTTCCGCGTGCACCGCAGCCACATGGATGCGGCCGGCGTGCTGCACGAATGGGATGACGAGCTGATTGGCGAATCGTGGGACAGCGGTCCGTTGATCCTGTCGTGGGCCGACGTGCAGGCCGACCTGGCCGCGCCGCACGAGGGCTACTGCGTGGCCGTGCATGAAATGGTGCACAAGCTGGATGCGCTGGATGGTGCGATGGACGGCACCCCGCCGTTGCCGCGTGCGTGGCAGCGCGAGTGGGCGGCGGCGTTCCAGCAGTCCTACGACGCGTTCTGCGCGCAGGTGGATGCTGGCGTGGAGACGCTGATCGACCCGTATGCGGCCGAGGCGCCGGAAGAGTTCTTCGCGGTGGCCAGCGAGTACCACTTCTCCGCGCCGGATCTGCTGGCGCACGCGCTGCCGGACGTGGCCGCGCATCTGCGGCGGTTCTATGGCGAGCCGCCGGCAATGGCCGATTGATTCATCCGTTCGCCGGGCATGGCCCGGCGCTACCTGCGGGCACGTCGACCGGTAGCGCCGGGCCATGCCCGGCGGATCGAAGTGCCGGGGTTTACGGCCCCGGTGGCAGGCGCACTTCGAAGCGGGCGCCGCCCAGCTCGCTGGAACGGGCCACCAGCAGCTCGCCGCGGTAATCCTTGATCAGGTCCTGCACGATCGACAGGCCGATGCCGTGGCCCTGCACGCGCTCATCGCCGCGCACACCACGCTGCAGCACCTTGCCGATGTCTTCCGGGGCGATGCCCGGGCCATCGTCGTCCACCGCCAGCAGCAGGCCGGCGCGGCGCGCGTTGGGTGCCGGCAGCGGCTGTGCGGTCAGCAGCACGCGGCGCTTGGCCCACTTGAAGGCGTTTTCCAGCAGGTTGCCCAGCAGTTCCTGCAGGTCGCCCGGTTCGCCATGGAAACGCGCGGCCGGGTCGATGTCGAATTCGCACAGCACGCCCTTCGACGCGTAGACCTTCTCCAGGCCACGGACGATTTCCTCGGCGTTGGATTCCACCGGCAGCGGCGCGGAGAACAGCTTGTGGCCCGACGAGGCGGCACGCGCCAGCTGGTAGGACACCAGGTTGTTCATGCGCTGCAGCTGCACATCCAGTTCCTCGCGCAGGGCGCCATCGCCGGCACCGCTGTCCATCTGCGTGCGCAGCACGGCGATGGGCGTCTTCAGGCTGTGCGCCAGGTCGGCCAGGGTGTTGCGCTGGCGCTCGAGGTTCTCGCGCTCGCTCTCGATGAAGGCATTGATGCTGTCGGTCAGCGGTTCCAGCTCGCGCGGGTGGCGCTCGCTCATGCGCTCGGTCTCGCCGCGCTGCACCTTGGTCAGCTCGGTGATGACCCGGCGCAACGGGCGCAGGCTCCACTGCAGGATGACGGTCTGCAGCAGCAGCAGGATCAGGCCGATGCCGCCCAGGTAGAACCAGACCCGGCTGCGGAACACGCGCAGCTGCGCGCCCAGCGCGCGCGAGTCTTCCATCACGTAGATGGTGTACGGGAATTCGGTGGCGGGGTCGGCGTCGGCATCCCACACCAGGCCCAGGCCGTAGCGGTACACCGAGCCCTGGCTGCCGTCGATCTGGATCATCGGCAGCGGGCCTTCGAACACTTCCTGGCGCGGGGCCAGCAGGCCGCCGCCCACGGTGGGCAGCATCGGGCCTTCGGCGGACATCGAATTGCCCTTGCCGTCCGGCATCACCACCTGCAGGTACAGGCCACTGCCGGGCACGTCGAAGCGCGGATCCGGCGGCTGCTCGCGGATGTACAGCGAGCGGTCGCGGGTGAAATCGATGCCGGCCGCGTAGGCCGTGGCGTAGTTCTTCAGGCGCTCACGCAGGTTCGCCTTCGCCGTATCGGCGAAGGCGGCATCCAGCGCGTAACCGGCCAGGGCCAGGAACGCGACCAGGCCCACGGACGCGGCGAACAGCTGGCGCGCCTGCAGTGAGCGCGGCCGCCAGCGTCGGAAGAACCACAGACGGCCGGACATCGTTTATCGCCTTGTGAAAGGCTCAGCCCTCGTTGCGCGGGATCGCGAAACGGTAGCCGCGGCCACGCACGGTCTCGATCGGCTTCAGTTCGCCGTCCGGGTCCAGCTTCTTGCGCAGGCGGCCGATGAACACTTCCAGCACGTTCGAGTCGCGGTCGAAATCCTGCTGGTAGATGTGCTCGGTGAGGTCGGCCTTGGAGACCAGTTCACCGGCATGCATCATCAGGTATTCCAGCACCTTGTACTCGTAGCTGGTCAGGTCGACATTGCTGCCGGTGACGCTGACCGTCTGTGCTGCCAGATCCAGGGCAACCGGACCGCATTCCAGGGTCGGCTTGCTCCAGCCAGCGGCGCGGCGCAGCAGCGCGTTGACGCGGGCCAGCAGTTCTTCCACATGGAACGGCTTGACCAGGTAATCGTCGGCGCCCTGCTTGAGGCCTTCGACCTTGTCCTGCCAGCTCGAACGCGCGGTCAGGATCAGCACCGGGAACTTCTTGCCCTCATCGCGCAGGGCCTTGATCAGCTCCATGCCCGACATCTTGGGCAGGCCCAGGTCGATGATGCCGACGTCGAACGGCACTTCGCGGCCCATATAAAGGCCTTCCTCGCCGTCCTGTGCAGCATCGACGGCAAAACCTTCGCGCTTGAGCCGGGCTGCCAGGGTCTCACGCAGCGGGGCTTCGTCTTCGACCAGAAGGATACGCATGAACTCTCCCTAGTGTCCTGGGTGTGGCCCGGAGGCCTGTGGGTACGGTGTATTACGGCAACTATCCCTGTTCAGGGGTTATCGCCGCGTAGTGATGACATATCCGACCGCGGCGTGCGCGGCTGTGAACGTGCCGGGGCGGGATCGTCCATGTAGCGGACGCGGCCCCGGTCATCCATGTATTTGACCCGGTTGATGTCCCGGCCATCGAACGGCACGCGCTCGGCGCCGAGGATGTGGCCACCGGTGGAGCGCTGCACCCGGCGCACGGCATCGGACAACGAACGATCATCGCCACGGCCACCACGATCCATCATGTCCGTACGCATGTCCGCGCGCATGGCTGCACGCGGCTCACCGCCACCACCACCACCGCGCGGTGGCTGCTGGGCCATCGCTGCAGAAAGGGGGGCAGCCGCCAGGACCACGCAGGTGGCCAGGGCAATGCGGCGGTGGAAGGGAGCGGAAGACATCGATGCGATCCTAGCCGAGCACGGCGATTCGTTCAAAAGTCGTAAATCCGGAGCGCCGGATACGGAACCCGGTCTTTACATTTCCTTTGCAAATGATTGGTTTGGCGCGGTGAATCCGATCTGAACTTTTCCGGGTGCTCTCCGGCGTTGTTCATCTAAGTGAACATTCGGGACGAATCTACGGGCCTTGTCAAGTCAGGAACGTGACTGCGGTCACGCTGCAGCACGGTCCGATGCGCGCTCGGTGACCGCCAGCGCCTGCTCGATCAGCGCCCAGTCGGCGCCGGGGCGGTGCGCGCCCTCGCTCAGCACCTGACGGAAGGCGCGGCCACCCGGCTGGCCATGGAACAGGCCCAGCAGATGGCGGGTGATGTGCTTCAGGGCCAGGCCCTCGCCCAGGCGGGCCTCGATGTAGGGGCGCAGCGCGCGCAGCAGTTCGCCACGCGGGCGCAGCGCGGCGCCGGTCTGCAGCGCCTCCAGCTGATGCAGCAGGTAGGGGTCGTGGTAGGCCGCGCGGCCCAGCATCACGCCATCGACGTGCGCGGCCTGGGCCTGCACCGCCTCCACGGTGGCCAGACCGCCGTTGATGACCACCGGCAGCGCCGGGCGCGCCTGCTTGAGGCGGTAGGCCCAGTCGTACTTCAGCGGCGGAACCTCGCGGTTCTCCTTTGGCGACAGGCCCTTCAGCCAAGCGTTGCGCGCGTGGACCACGACCATGGCGGCACCGGCGGCCACCTGGCGGTCGACGAAGCCGGCGAACACCTCGTAATCGTTGTCCTCGTCCACGCCCAGGCGGCACTTCACCGTGACCGGGATGTCCACCGCCGCGACCATGGCCGCCACGCACTCGGCCACCAGCGCCGGTTCGCGCATCAGGCAGGCGCCGAAGCGCCCGGCCTGCACGCGGTCGGACGGGCAGCCGCAGTTGAGGTTGACCTCGTCGTAGCCCCAGTCGGCGGCGATGCGCGCGGCCTGCGCCAGCAGGGCCGGATCGCTGCCGCCCAGCTGCAGGGCCAGCGGCTGTTCGCTGGCGTCGAAGCCGAGCAGGCGCTCGCGATCGCCGTGGATGACCGCGTTGGCGTGCACCATCTCGGTGTACAGCCGCGCACCCGGCGCCAGCACGCGGTGGAACACGCGGCAGTGGCGGTCGGTCCAGTCCATCATGGGGGCAACGGACAGGCGCAGGGAATCGGCGTAACGGGCGGTGGCGGACGTCATCGGGGTGTTGATCGTGGAGACTGGCATTGCCAGTGAGATCAATAGTTTACACCGCGCGGCTGAATCTGCCCGCGCTGGCGCGGCAGGGCGCTGCCACCGGCGCTGCTGGCCTTGGCAGGCTGTGGGTTCGAGTCATCCAAGGGTATCGCCCACTTGTCCAGCGGGGGGCGCTTCCTCAACCTGCTCATCGCCTGCCTCCCGAAGCATCTCGACCCAAAAGTCTGAGGGGCACTGCCACTGAGCCATGAATGCGTTGACCACAGCACCTGCTGCCGACGATCCTCCCCTACCGGGGCATCGAAACTCAGCAGGGGAATCCTGCGGGGGCGACAAATAGGGCTGCATCGTAGAGAACCGTCTCTACATCCAACGTTGTTGAGTCACAGGGGGGAATACAAATTGAACAGCAATGAGAATGAGCAGTTCACACACCACTTGCTCAAGGCGGCAGAGCAAGCGGTCCGCCTGGGATATCCCCCGACGCGCTTCAAGCAGATGCTCAATACATACGGCGGCTTCGATACCGTCAAACGCATTCTGATGACCGGCAAGCCATCAGATGGGTTCATTAAATTGCTCGGGTACGGCCGTGTAGACCTGACCTGCGAGGCCATCATTGTCGAGTCCCACTGGCGGCCGTTCTTCGATGAAGATCTGCTCCAACGGTCTGAGGCACTTCTTACGTCAGTGGGCTACAAATTCCAGCCGTTCACTTCAACAGAAGCAGCACATCTCCCGACAGAGTCCTCAATATCCATCGCTGAAAGGCTTGGGCTATCCGCAAAAGCCGAATCCAAGGGAACATCTGCCTTCTTCGCCGAAGACCTGCGCGCCCCACTGGCCAACGTTCGCTGGTCCTGGGGTTCAGTTGACGACGTCAGCAGGCGCGTCTTCCTGCGCTTGTGGGAGGAGGACCTGCAGTCACACGACGGAAGAACCCAGATCTTCGTGCTGGATGATAAGGATACTCACCGGCTTGGATGGCAGGAACGGCAGCGTCACGTTGCACTGATGGAAAGGGGATACGCCGGCTATGGCGTGATCTGCAGGAGCCAGGAGGGTGGCGAAGGAATCGCTGCGTATGACAGCTCCCAGCTGATCCGCCTCGGCACCATTCATGATCGCGACGAGTGCAGGTACGCAGACGTTATGGACACCGTGCCTGTCCAGTCATTCAGATACACAAGTCCTACGCCCGAAGAGATTGCGGAGGATGTCACTCAGGTTGAGCGGAATGTCGAGGACCCGACAACGCGGACCGCACTGATCCAAGCACGCGTCGGGCAAGGGCAGTATCGCGCCCGACTTGAAAGTCTGTGGGACAGCGCATGTGCGGTGACTGGATGCAGCGTCCGGGCGGTACTGCGCGCATCACATTGCAAACCCTGGCGGCTCTCGGACGATGAAGAACGATTGAACGCAGAGAATGGCCTGCTGCTCAGCGCGAATCTCGATGCCCTCTTCGACGCTGGACTTGTCTCTTTTGATGACGAAGGCCGCATGCTGGTCGCCGATCAACTGTCTGTCGAAGAAAGGCAGCTGCTGAATCTTCCAAATGGGCTTCGTAAACGCCCTACCGAAGCTCTAGCCAGCTACTTGAAGTACCACCGTGAACTGATTTTTTCGAAGCCGAAGGCATCGCAGTGACTGGATCGCAGCACGTTCCAGTGACGATTTCACGCCTGATCGCCTGATCGCCCGGCATGAACTGGATCCACCCATTGGTGGATCCAGTTCAGTCCCCGCTCCAACACCGCAATGAAGCAGTTCGAGCTCCTGGAAAAAGCGAAGACCTGCACCCCCCTGCCCGATCAATGCCCGCCGCGCGCGCCGCCCACCTGCTCGATGAGGGTCTGGCTGGCGGCATTGAGGCCCACCACCGTCACCTGCGCACCATGCGTGGCCAGCTTTTCCTGTGCGCGCTCCAGCGCGGCCACGGCGGTCAGATCCCACAGATGGGCGTCGCGCAGGTCGATCTGCACCTTCGGCGCGACGTGCTGGTAGTCGAAGGCCGCGCCGAGCTGGCCAGCCGAGGCAAAGAACACCTGCCCGCGTACGCGGTACACCTGGGTATCCGCCGCGTCCTCACGCTGCACGTCCAGCATGCGGCCGACCTTGCGGGCGAAGAACAGCGCCGACAGCAGCACGCCGCTGAGCACGCCCTTGGCCAGGTCGTGGGTGGCCACGGTGACCACCACGGTCAGCAGCATCACCGCAGACGAGCTGCGCGGATGCGTGCGCAGGTCGCGCAGCGAGCGCCAGCTGAAGGTGCCGATGCTGACCATGATCATCACCGCCACCAGCGCGGCCATCGGGATCTGCCGCACCAGGTCGCTGCCGTACACCACCAGCACCAGCAGCAGTGCGCCGGCCACCAGGCAGGACAGGCGGCCGCGGCCACCGGAGGTCACGTTGATGACCGACTGGCCGATCATCGCGCAGCCGGCCATGCCGCCGAGGAAGCCGGTGACCGTGTTGGCCACGCCCTGGCCGACGCACTCGCGGTTGCGCTCGCTGGGCGTCTCGGTGATGTCCTCGACGATCTGCAGGGTCATCATCGATTCGAGCAGGCCGACCACGGCCAGCGTGGCCGACACCGGCAGCAGGATGCGCAGGGTTTCCCAGGTGAGGGGCACATCGGGGATGAGGAAGTGCGGCAGGCTGTCGGGCAACTGGCCCATGTCACCCACGCTGCGCACGTCCACGCCGAAGCCGATGACCACGGCGGTGAGCACGACGATGGCGACCAGCGGCGACGGCACGGCGCGGGTGATGCGCGGCAGCAGGTAGATGATGGCCAGCGCGGCGGCGCACAGCACATAGACGGTGGGGCCGCGGCCGATCAGCTCGGGCATCTGCGCCAGGAAGATGAGGATGGCCAGCGCGTTGACGAAACCGGTGATGACCGAGCGCGAGACGAAGCGCATCAGCGAGCCGAGCTTGAACACGCCAGCCAGCACCTGCAGCAGGCCGGCCAGGATGCTGGCGGCGAACAGGTACTGCAGGCCGTGGTCCTTGACCAGATCGACCATCACCAGCGCCATGGCGCCGGTGGCAGCAGAAATCATGCCCGGGCGGCCGCCGGCGATGGCGGTGACCACCGCGATCGAGAACGCGGCATACAGGCCGACCTTGGGGTCGGCGCCAGCGATGAGCGAGAAAGCGATGGCCTCGGGAATCAGGGCCAGGGCGACGACCATGCCGGACAGCAGATCACCACGGATGTTGCCGAGCCATTGCTGGCGCAGGGGGTAGGACGTTTGCATGGGAAAACTCCGCGCGCACGGGCAAAGGGCCACGTGGCGCTGCAGTGGAAAGACACGGGTTCCTGAGCCGGGCGGGCCGGCTGCCGAGGTGCGGCAAGGGTCAGGGTGGCGTGATCACTGCAGGCGGGTGTCGGTACGTGGGAGGCGCGCAGTCTACGGGAAGCCGCCCGGCGGCGGTAGCGCGGGCAGGCATTGAACGCAGCGTGACATGGCAGCGCCCTACAATCGGACCATGGCCCTGCCCTCTCCCCGTTTCTTCGACCCCGCCACCGAACAGGGCGTGCTGCGCCTGTCCATTGCCTTCTCGCTGGCGGTCGCGCTGGCCGGGGTGGTGTTCGGCCTGCTGGCCAATTCCTCGCTGATCATCTTCGACGGCATCTACGGCCTGATCGACGTGGTGATGACCTGGCTGTCGCTGCTGGTGGCGCGCCTGATCGCGCTGTCCACGCAGACCGATGCGCTGCAGTCGCGGCTCAACCAGCGTTTCACCATGGGCTTCTGGCACCTGGAGCCGATCGTGCTGGGGGTAAGCGGCCTGCTGATGATCGGCGCGGCGCTGTATGCCCTGGTCAATGCGGTGGATGCGCTGATGTCCGGCGGGCGCCATATCGCGCTGGGGCCGGCGATTGTGTTCGGCGTGGTGTCACTGCTGGCAGAAAGTGCGTTCGGCGCCTTCGTGTGGCGCGCCAACCGTCGCATCGGTTCGGACTTCATCGCCCTGGATGCGAAGAACTGGGTGATCGCCGCGAGCATGTCGGCCTGCTACGTGGCCGCGTTCGTGGGCGGCGTGCTGGTGCAGGGCACGTCGCTGGCCTGGGTCGGGCCCTATATCGATCCGGCCATCCTGGCGGTGGTCTGCCTGTTCGTGATGGTGGCGCCGCTGGGCACGGTGCGCCGCGCGCTCGCCGGCATCCTGCTGGTGACCCCGCCGGATCTGCAGGCGCACGTGGACGCCGTGGCGCGGGACATCGTGGCCCGCCATGGCTTCGTCGAACACCGCAGCTACGTGGCCCAGGTCGGCCGTGGCGAGCAGATCGAGCTGTTCTTCGTGGTGCGCGAGGACGACCCGCCGCGGCCACTGGTGGAGTGGGACCAGCTGCGCGATGAGATCGGCGATGCACTGGGCGAAGCGTCCCCGGACCGTTGGCTGACCATCATGTTCACCACCGACCGCGAGTGGACGATCTAGATCGACAGGACGATGTGTCAAATATTCAGGACGAACTATCACCCATCGTCCTGCAGGACCGGGCAAAGTAGACCCATCGAAACACCCACCCACTGACCAGGAGCATCCCATGTCCATCGAAAAGGTTCTGTACACCGCCCAGGCCACCTCCACCGGCGGCCGTGAAGGCCGTTCGGTCTCCTCCGACAACGTGCTGGACATCCAGCTGTCGACCCCGCGTGAGCTGGGCGGCGCCGGCGGCCCGGGCACCAACCCGGAACAGCTGTTCGCGGCTGGCTACTCGGCCTGCTTCCTGGGCGCGCTGAAGTTCGTGGCCGGCCAGGCCAAGGTCGCGCTGCCGGCCGACACCACCGTCACCGGCAAGGTGGGCATCGGCCAGATCCCGACCGGTTTCGGCATCGAAGCCGAGCTGACCATCAACGCCCCGGGCGTGCCGCGCGAACAGCTGGAAGAGCTGGTGCAGAAGGCGCACATCGTCTGCCCGTACTCCAACGCCACCCGCGGCAACATCGACGTGACGCTGATCGTTGCCTGATGCGGTGATGCCGGCCAGCGGCCGGCGCTACCACGGCAAGAGCAAAAAAATGGGCGGATGCCGGTCGAAACCGGGCATCCGCCCATCCCACCTTCGTTGTCCCGCGCGGGGGCATGAGGTTGCCGGCCAGCGGCCGGCGCTACCAGGTCACTTCTCGCTCGTGATGAGCTGCACGACGCTGGAGAAATCCAGCTTGCCGCGGCCGGCCTGGTGGTTCATCGAGTACAGGTTGCGGGCCACTTCGCCCAGCGGGATCGAGGCGCCCACGCTCATCGCCGCTTCCACCGCCAGGCCCATGTCCTTCAGCATCAGGTCGCTGCCGAAGCCGCCGCTGTAGCCACGCGAGGCCGGGGCGTTTTCCAGCACGCCCGGCCACGGGTTGCACACTTCGGTGGCCCAGCTGCGGCCGGTGCTGACCGCCATCATCTGCGACAGCACCTTCGGGTCCAGCCCGTGCGCCACGCCCAGGGCGATGGCTTCACCGGTGACGGCCATGATCACGCCCAGTGCCATGTTGTTGCACAGCTTGGCCACCTGGCCGGCGCCGCTGGCACCGACGTGGAAGATGTTCTTGCCCATGGCCTGCAGCACCGGGCGCGCACGTTCCAGTGCGTCCTCTTCGCCACCGACGATGAAGGTGAGGGTGCCGGCCTGTGCGCCGGCGGTACCGCCGGACACGGGTGCATCGAGCATCTGCAGGCCACGTGCGGCAGCGGCTTCAGACACCTTGCGGGCGCTGGCCGGGGCAATCGTGCTGCAGTCGATGACCAGCGCACCGGCCGGGATCGCGGCGAGGATGCCGTCCTCGCCCAGGTACACGCCTTCGACGTGGCGGCTGGCCGGCAGCATCGAGATCACGACTTCGGCGTCGGCCAGGGTGTCTCGGGCCGACGGTGCGGCGCTGGCACCGGCATCGACGGCGGCCTGGACGGCGGCCGGCACCAGGTCGAACACGCGCACGGTGTGGCCGTTCTTGACCAGGTTGGCGGCCATCGGGCCACCCATGTTGCCCAACCCGATGAATGCAATGCGGCTCATGCAAGGCTCCTTTCAGCAAGGGGAGTGCCCAGGTCGGCCAGCGGATGCGCGGCGTCGGCCCAGGGGGAAACAAAGAAGGTCTGCGCCCACGCGGCGGTGGCCTCGGCCAGGGTGGCCGGGTTCCACTGCGGGTTGCGGTCCTTGTCGATCAGCAGCGCGCGGATGCCTTCGGCGAAATCGCCACGGGCGGCGCACTGCAGGGCGGTGATGTATTCCAGGCGGTAGACGCTGGCCAGATCCTGGCCGGCGCTGCGGCGCTGCAGTTCGAAGGCCAGCCGCGCCGAACCGGGTGCACCGGCGGCGAGGGTCTTCTGTGCGGCCTGCAGCCAGGCATCGTCGGTCTGCAGGCTGCTGATGCGGTCGATGATTGCGGACAGGTCATCGCCTTCGCACAGCGCGTCGACCTGCGCGGCGTTGGCCAGCAGCGGGCCGGTCGCGGCGTCGCTGGCATGCGATTGCAGCAGATGATCCAGGCGTTCGTGGTTGTGCGCGGCGTCGCTGGACCAGGCCACCTGCAGCAGCGCATCGAACACCGCGCTGCGGCGGTCTTCGGCCACGTGCACATCGGCCAGGCCGGCGTAGATGGCATCGCCCGGATTGAGCAGTGCGCCGGTCAGGGCTAGGAACAGGCCGCCCTTGCCGGGCACGCGCGGCAGCAGCCAGCTGCCACCGACATCCGGGAACAGGCCGACGGTGATTTCCGGGAAGGCCAGCTTGGAGCGCTCGCTGACCACGCGGTGGCTGGCACCGGACATCAGGCCGATGCCGCCGCCCATCACGATGCCGTGGCCCCAGCACAGGATCGGCTTGGCGTAGGTATGGATGAGGTAATCGACGCGGTACTCGACGTCGAAGAACTCGGCGGCGTAGTCGTTTTCGCGGATATCGCCGTGGCCGGCCTCGCGGAAGGCGACCATGGCCTTGTACAGGCTGTGCAGGTCACCACCGGCGCAGAACGCTTTTTCGCCGGCGCCCTGCAGCACCACCATCGCGATGCCATCATCGTCGGCCCAGGCGTTCAGCTGCTTCAGCAGCAGGTGTGCCATCGGCAGCGAGAAGCCATTGAGCGTGCGCGGCGCGTTGAGGGTGGCGATGCCGATGCGCGTGCCGTTGCCGGCCACGCGCTCTTCGAACAGCACCGGTGCTTCGTCGGCAACGGTGTCGGCGGTCATGCGTTCTTCCACTGCGCGGCGCGCTTTTCCAGGAAGGCGGTCACGCCCTCGACCTGGTCGGCGGTATCGAACAGATCGACGAAGGCTTCGCGCTCGGCCACCAGCGCCGAGGCGTGGGTGCCGGTGCGGGTGGACTGCACCAGGGTCTTGCAGGCGGCGATGCTGGTCGGGCTCTGCTTGCCGGCCTTCTTCGCCCATTCCAGCGCGAGTGCCTTGGCTTCGCCCTTGCCGACTTTCTCTTCGGCCAGGCCGATGCGCAGCGCGGTTTCCGCGTTGACGCGCTCGCCCAGCAGGATCATGCGCTTGGCCCAGCCCTCGCCCACCAGGCGCGGCAGGTTCTGGGTGCCACCGGCGCACGGCAGCAGGCCGACGGTGGCCTCCGGCAGCGCGACCTGGGCGTGGTCTTCGATGATGCGCAGGTCACAGGCCAGCGCGCATTCCAGGCCACCGCCCATGGCGTAGCCGTTGATGGCGGCGATCGACACGCCACGGAACGCGGACAGCGCTTCGAAGGCTTCACCGAAGCGGCGCGCGGCTTCGCGTGCGGCGCCCTTGTCGCCCGAGGCGAACTGGTTGAGGTCGGCGCCGGCGGAGAAGAACTTCTCGCCGTCACCGGTGATCACCAGCGCGTAGATGTCGCGGTCTGCGTTGAGCGCGCCCACCAGGTCGCGCAGCGCGGCCAGGCTG